>DASVPW010000025.1:0-39957 GCA_036389455.1 Beijerinckiaceae bacterium | reverse complement strand
GCGACTGTTCGGGTTCGATGGAACGGCAGGCGATGACCCGCGCTCACCCACGGGCTTGGTGTCCCTCAGGGGCGACGGTCTCTCGCCTGCCACCGCTCTAAGCATCATGCCTGAGTCGGCCAGATGAGAGTTACAAGGGGCGCCGGCGCTGCCCTCACCCGGTCCGCTTCGCGAACTCGACCTCTCCCGCGAGCGGGAGAGGTGAGCGTCGCGCGGCTCGCTCACGCGTCGCCCTCCGCCGCGATGGCCGCCGCGACGCCGGCGTCGATCACGGCGCGGTCGGTGACGCCGGCCGGGTTGGCGCGGCTCGGCAGGAACTTTCGAAAATGCACCCAGCGCTCGCGGCTGACCTTCTCGAGACGCGCGAGCTCGTCGATCGGCTCCGGGTGGTCGTCGACCCGCAGGTCGAGGTCGGAGTATTCCTCGGTGGAGAAGATCAGGAGGGCCGCCGACTGCTTGCCGCGCTTGTCGCCGCCGGCGTCCTCTCCGGCTTTGAGGGCAGCGATCAGGCGCCGCGGGAAGGGGAGGGCGCTCTCGGCCTCGTAGGCCCGAGCGGTCTCGGCGATGACCTGCGGACCCGCCAGCATGTTGCCGGCGACGGAGAAATTTTCCCGGATCAGGTGCCCGCACCAGTCGACGCACTCCGCCCCGGTATGCGCCGCGAAGTTCCCTCGTCCGTCCATGACGTGGACCTGCCGGTGCGGATGCCCGGCGTCGGCCTCGATGAGGAGCCGCACCACGTCGGCGGCCGGCACGCCGAGCCTGAGCAGCGCGAGCCCGCGCCGCCCGTAGAGCGGATTGGTGAGCGCCTGGCTCGCCACCGCCCCGACGCCCGCCTCGATCGTCGGCACGCGGGCGCCGACGGCGAAGAACTTCGTCGACACCGCGATCCCGATCGCGCCTGAGGCGTCGCGGGCGATGATCGACCAAGTCACGGCCTAGCGCCCCGCCGCATAGCCCTGCATGCCGCGTGGATTGGCGGCGGCGCGACGGCGAACCCCGTCGCGGGAGGCGGCGGTGAGGCGGCCTTCCGACCAGTCCTCGCCGATCTCGACCTTGTGGCCGCGCCGGCGCAGCTCGTCGACGGTCGCCTTCGGCACGCGGCCCTCAACCACGACGACGCCGGGGCGCGAGGTGCGCGGCCAGAACGAGGACGGGAAGTGCTCCGTGTGCCAAGCCGGCGCGTCGATCGCTTCCTGCAGGTTCATGCCGGCGTGGACGTGGCGCAGGAAGAACTGCGGAATCCACTGGTCCTGCTGGTCGCCGCCGGGCGAGCCCCAGGCGAGGTAGGGCTCGCCGTCGCGAAGCGCCATGGTCGGCGAGAGCGTCGTGCGCGGGCGCTTGCCGGGCGCAAGGGCCGCCGGATGGTCCTCGTCGAGCCAGAACTGCTGCGCCCGGGTGCCGAGGCAGAAGCCGAGCGCCGGGATCACCGGCGAGGACTGCAGCCAGCCGCCGGACGGCGTGCCCGAGATCATGTTGCCGTGCCGGTCGACGATGTCGAAGTGCACCGTGTCGCCCCGCACCGCGCCCGCCGCCGTGACGAGGTGGCCGGCGTCCGCGAGCGCCGGATCGTCCTCGTCGTCGTGGGTCCAGATACGCCCGACCGTCGGCTCGCCCGCCCCCGAGGCCCCGACCGCGGCCCGCGGCCCTTCCGCGGCGCGGGTCTCGACCCGCTTGCCGTAACCGGGGATGTCGCCCGGACGAAGCTCCAGCGACGCGCGCTCGCCGATGAGTTTTCTACGAGTGTCGTTGTAGGCGCCGGAAAGCAGGGTTTCGACCGGCACGTCCACGAATTTCGGATCGCCGTAGAAGGTATCGCGGTCCGCGAAGGCGAGTTTCGCGGCTTCGACCTGGAGGTGGATGAAGTCCGGCCCCGCCGGATCGAGGCCGTCGAGGTCGAAGCCCTTGAGCAGCGCGAGCTGCTGGAGCGTGGTGAGGCCCTGGTTCCAGGCACCGCATTTCATGACCGTGTAGCGGCCGTAGTCATAGGCGATGGGCGCCTCGACGGTCGCCTTCCACCGCGCCATGTCGTCAGCGGTGAGCACCCCGCGGTGGGGCGTCCCCGAGGTGTCCATCACATCTTGAGTCCGGCAGAAGCGGTCGATCTCCTCCGCGACGAACCCCTGCGACCACGTCTTGCGGGCGCGCTCGATCTGCGCCTCGCGGCCGCTCACGCTCTCGGCCTCACGCAGGATGCGTTCGTAGGTGCCGGCGAGAGCCGGGTTCGCGAAGAGGTCGCCGGGCGTCGGGAGATTGCCGCCTGGGAGGTAGACGGCGGCCGAGGTCTTCCAGTGCCGACGGAAGATCTCTTCCACGGTCTCGATGGTGATGACCGCGCGCGCGACCAGCGGATAGCCGTGGCGGGCGTAGGCGATCGCGGGCGCGAGAACGTCGGCAAGCCGCATGGTGCCGTAGTCGCGAAGCAGCAGCATGTAGGTGTCGAAGGTGCCCGGGATGCAGGCCGCCAAGAGTCCCGTGCCCGGGACGAGGTCGAGGCCGAGGGAGCGGAAGTGCGCGATGGTCGCGCCCGCCGGCGCCGGCCCCTGGCCGCAGATCACCTCGGTGCGCCCGCGCCTAACGTCATGGACGATGAGCGGCACGTCGCCGCCTGGGCCGTTGAGGTGCGGCTCGACGACCTGCAGGGTGAAGGCGGTCGCGACCGCCGCGTCGAAGGCGTTGCCGCCGCGCTCCAGCATCGCCATCCCGACCGCCGTCGCGATCCAGTGAGTCGAGGCCACGACCCCGAAGGTGCCGTCGATCTCGGGACGGGTGGTGAACGGGCCGGGGTTGATGTTGCTCATACGGGACCTTGTCGGGGCCTTGGGCGTGGAAAGGTGGTCGGATGTATGCCAGCACGTTATCCGGCTGGCGAGGTGGTTCAACCGTAATCGCGATCACGAGCGCGTTGCCGGCGGGGAGGCGTGCATCTACATCGGGGCCAGGAGAGGCCTCGGGCATGCACATCGCGAAGGTTTTCGAGTCTGACGGCTACCAAATGGTTGACCTTCCCCCGGAGTTTCACTTCGTGGGCGACGAGGTCGAGATCTTCCGGCGCGGCGACGAGGTCATCCTGTGCGAGAAGCCGCAGGAGAAGCCGCCGTTAGGGAGACCGGAGGGCAACTCGCCGGAAGCGCGAGGGACTATGACGATGCCCGGGCTGTCGGTCGAGAACTGGGCGGCTTAAGGCCTGCGCCTCAGCACATCGCACCGCCGGAGCCCCGCCATCGCCCCGCCTCTCCTCCACGTGCAGGATGTCGCCCTGACCTTCGGCGGCACGCCGCTTCTCGTGCAAGCGGAGCTGGCGATCGGGCCCGGCGAGCGGACCTGTCTCGTCGGGCGCAACGGCTCGGGCAAGTCGACGCTCTTGAAGATCGCGGCCGGCCTCGTCGAGCCGGACCGGGGCAGCCGCTTCGCGCAGCCCGGCGCCACGATCCGCTACCTGCTGCAGGAGCCGGACCTGTCCGGCCATGCGACCGTCCTGGCCTACGTCGAAGCGGGCCTCGGGCCGGGCGACGATCCGCACCGGGCCCGCTACGTCCTCGACGAGCTCGGCTTGTCCGGCGAGGAGGACCCGGCGCGCCTCTCCGGCGGCGAGGCGCGCCGCGCCGCGCTCGCGCGGGTGCTGGCGCCCGAGCCCGACATCCTCCTTCTCGACGAGCCCACGAACCACCTCGACCTGCCCGCCATCGAATGGCTCGAGGCCGAGCTCAAGGGCCTGCGCTCGGCCCTCGTGCTCGTCAGCCACGACCGGCGGTTCCTCGAGAACCTCTCGCAGGCGACGGTCTGGCTCGACCGCGGCGTGACCCGCCGGATCGATCGGGGATTCGCTCATTTCGAGGCCTGGCGTGACGGGATCCTGGAGCAGGAGGAGCGCGACCGGCATAAGCTCGACCGCAAGCTCGCAGCGGAGGCCGACTGGCTGCGCTACGGCGTCACCGCGAGGCGCCGCCGCAACCAGCGCCGCCTCGGCGCGCTCCACGCCATGCGCAAGGCCTTTCGCGAGCAACGCCGGGCCGTGGATCAGGTTAGGATGACCGTCTCGGACGCGGAGCTGTCGGGCAAGCTCGTGATCGAGGCCGAAAGAATCTCCAAAAGCTTCGGCGGGCGGGCGGTCGTCAAGGACCTGTCGCTCCGCGTCCTGCGCGGCGACCGGCTCGGCATCGTCGGCCCGAACGGCGCCGGGAAGACCACGCTCCTGAACCTCCTTGTCGGTTCGCTCGCGCCGGACGCCGGCACGGTACGCCTCGGCGCGAACCTCCACACGGTCGCTCTCGACCAGCGCCGCGACTCCCTCGACCCGGACGCCACCGTGGCCGAGACGCTCACCGGTGGGCGCGGCGACTTCGTCGAGGCCGGCGGAGAGCGCAAGCACGTCGTCGGCTACATGAAGGATTTTCTCTTCACCCCCGAGCAGGCGCGAACGCCCGTCGCCGCCCTGTCGGGCGGCGAGCGCAACCGGCTCATGCTGGCGCGGGCGCTCGCCCGGCCCGCGAACCTCCTCGTCCTCGACGAGCCGACGAACGACCTCGACCTCGAGACCCTGGAGCTCCTGGAGGAGATGGTCGCGGATCACCCCGGCACGGTGCTCGTGGTGAGCCACGACCGCGATTTCCTCGACCGGGTCGCGACCGCGACCCTGATGGCCGAAGGAGAGGGCGCCTGGGTCGAGTACGCCGGCGGCTACACCGACATGGTGGCGCAGCGCGGCGCGGGCGTGAGGACACGCCCCCGGCCCAGGGAGGCAAGGGAGATATCTCGGAAAGAGGTAGGCGTACCAAAAGCTTCCATGACAAAGCGAAAGCTCAATTTCAACGAGCGGCACGACCTCAAGATGCTGCCGGCCCGCATGGCGGAGCTGGAGGAGCGCATCGGCAAGCTGCAGGCCGTCCTCGCCGACCCGGCGCTCTACGGGCGCGACCCGGCGCTGTTCGAGCGCACCTCCGCGACGCTCGCCGCCGCTGAGGCCGACCTCACCGCGGCGGAAGACCGCTGGCTTGCGCTCGAGATGTTGCGAGAGGAGATCGAGGGCTGAGCCGGCCGGTTCGCGCCGGCCCGAGCTTTGCCCTCAAGCTGCCCCGAACCGGCGTTACATGCTATGCGGATCGCTGCGTCGGGATCGTGTCGGGAGCGACAATGAAGCGTTGGGGCATATGGGTCATTGTCGGCGTGATCGCCGCTTGCGGCGCCGCGGCCGTGACGTTCGTCCTTCCCGGGATCGTCGATCCGCTGGCTGATCGCGTCGGCGGCGTGGCAATCGCGCCCCCGCCAGTGCCCGCCGAAGCTCCCCGGACCGCCGCCCAGCCGGCCCGTCCGGACTCCGACCTCAAGGCGGTGTTCTCGCCTGATGCCCACCCGGCCGCGACCGGCTCGCTCCCCGCGCCGACCGGCCCCGATCCCCGCGATGGGGCCCGCGCCGCGTCGATTGCGCGCGCCGCGCCGGTCGCCCCGGCCGGGCCGTACCGCTTCTCGGCGCGGCGCGAGTCCGGCGCGCTCGTGCTCAGCGGCTTCGTTCCCGACGTCGCGACCCGCGACGCGCTCCTGCGGAGCGCCAGGGAGCAGTTCTTCCACGAGCGCATCGTCGACGAGACCCGCATCGGGGAGGGCGCCCCCCGGAAGTTCGCGGACGGCGCCCGCTTCGCCCTCGACCAGCTCGCGCAGCTCGCCTCGGGCGAGGCCTCCGTGGTCGGCACCTCCCTCAAGGTCGAGGGCGACGTCCTCTACGCCCAGGCCGCCGAGGACATCCGCGCGAAGACGCGCAAGAACGCGCCCGCCGGCTTCACCGGCTCCGCCGAGATCAGGACCCGGGACGAAGGCGAGAGCGGCGGGGAGTAGACGGCGCTGCAACCCTTGTCTCCGCCTCGTCAGGCGGTTTCTCCCTCCACGCGTGCGACGAAGCGCTTGATTGGCTGGATCGTGTCGCGGCCCTGCAGCAGGGGCGCATGGCCCTGGTCCGGTACCGTGAGCGTCTCGAATCGCGGGTGGGCCCGGGCCATGGCCCGAAGGGTCTCGGCGGACAGAAGATCCGAGTTCTCGCCGCGAAGCGCCAGCACGGGCACCCGCTTCAGGCCCTCGAACAGGAACCACAGGGGCGGCAGCGGAGCCTCGAGGTCGAGGCCCTCGAGGATGCGGGCAAGCGCGGGATCGTAGTCGAGGACGAGGCGCCCGCCCTCGTCCTTCCAGGTCGCGCGCGCCCAGGCGAGCCAGGCGGCTTCGGACAGCGCCGTGAACTGCGCGCTCATCAGCCGCTTGAGGATCTCGACCGCTTGGGCGTAGTCGGCGGGGGAAGGCAGCTTGCCGACGTAGCCGCGGATGCGCACGAGGCCTTTGCCCTCGATCACCGGGCCGATGTCGTTGAGGACCGCGCCGCGCAGCAAGGCCGGGCGGGCGGCCGAGAGCGCCATCGCGACGATGCCGCCGCGTGAGGTGCCGACGAACACCGCCTCCGCGATTCCGGCCGCGGTCACGACCTGGAGGACGTCGGCGAGCTCGACCTTGATGTCGTAGTTCCGCCAGTCGCGGTCGTAGCCCGAGCGGCCGCGGCCGCGGTAGTCGAGGGCGACGACGCGCCGCGGGCGCCTGCCGTCCTGCGCGAGACCCAGCGCCAACTCGTGGAAGTCGGCCGAGGTGCGGGCGAGCCCGGGCAGGCACACGACCGGCAGCGTCGGTGCCGCGCGCGGGCCGTAGTCGCGGGCGAAGAGGCGAAGGCCGTCGCTGCCTGAGACGAACAATTCCGTGTAATCGGCCATGCCGTCCCCTTCTCCTCTCCCGCTCGCGGGAGAAGTCGAGTCGCGCCTTTGGCGCGACCGGGTGAGGGCTTCGCTTGCGCTCGCCCGGCTCCTTACCCGCTCGTTGCGGCAAGTCGCCCTCTCCCGCAAGCCGGGGAGAGGCAAAGCGCGCGAGGTCTAATGAAGGGCGGCGCTACGGCGCAAGTCGCTCTCGGAGAGGAGGGCGCTGCGGTCGCCGCCGAGGCGGTGGCGGTAGACCTGGAAGTTCTCGAGCACGCGTTGCACGTAGTTGCGCGTCTCCGAGAACGGGATGCGCTCGATCCAGTCGACCACGTCGATCTCGGGCCGACGCGGGTCGCCGTAGGCGTCGATCCATTTCTTCACGTTGCCGCCGCCGGCATTGTAGGAGGCGAAGACGAGGATGAGCGAGCCGCGCCAGTCCTGCATCAGCTCGCCCAAGTGCGCCGAGCCGATCTTGGCGTTGTAGGCGGGGTCGGCCGTGAGCTTGTCGGTGTCGAAGTTGAGCCCGAAGCGCTTCGCGGTACGCTTCGCGGTCGCCGGCATGAGCTGCATCAGGCCGCGCGCGCCGGCGTGCGACTGGGCCTTCGGGTCGAACATGCTCTCCTGCCGGGCGACGGCGTAGACCATGGCTTTGTCGACCCGCCCGCCGACCGGGTCGAAAACCGGAATGCCGATGGTCGGGTAGGCGTGCGTGTCGAGGGGAAAGCCGCGCTGCACCGCCGACTTCCCGACGACGAGGAGGCCGCGGGCATCGCGGTGCTCGGCGGCAAGGTCCCCGAGCGCCTCGAGCTGGCCGGCGTCGTTCAGCCGCTGCGAGAGATCCGCGTGGAGGGCGAGGGCGAGGTCGGGCACGCCGAGGCCATAGAGCAGGCGTAGCGCCCGGGCGGCGGTGAGGCGCTGGAAGGATTCGCGGCCGGGGGCGGTCGGCTCCGCCGCGGCGCGCAGCACCAGGGCGTCGCCGAGCTTCGCCCGGGCGAGCTGCCCGTAATAGGTGATCGGGTAGGCGGCGGCGCGCTCGTAGTGGCGCTGCGCCACCTCCTCGGCCCCGACCGCCTCGGCGGTCCGGCCCTGCCAGTAGGCGACGCGGGCAAGCGAGATCGGCGTCTCGGCAAACCGCGCCGCGGTGCGCAGATGCCCCGCCGCGAGCGCCGGCTCGTCGAGGAAGCGAAGCGCGATCCACGCGGCCTGGAACTCGGCCTCGATCTTGTTGGCGGCGCTCTCGGCGCCGTGCCCGGCGACGACCTCGTAGGCCGCCCGCGCGTCGCCCTTGTCGAGAAGCTTGCGGGCGACGATGCGGCGCTCGACCCACCACTCGTCGCCGTCTGCCAGCATCGCGGGGTCGCGGGTGACCTCGGCCATGACTTTGGCGGCCTCGAGGGGCTTGTCGTTGCGCCTGAGCCACTGGGCGCGGGAGAAGGCGTAGGAGCTGTCGCCCTTCAGCGCCGCCGGCACGGCGTCGAGGAGGGACGCGGTCTTCTTCGCGTTGTCGGAGGCGGCGATGCGGGCCTTGACCAGGGCCTCGTAGCCGGCCCCGGCGCGGGCCGCGGCGCGGCGCGCCGCCTCCCAGTTCTCCTTGAAGAGCTGGCGCTCCATGCGGAAGCGGTGGTCTCCTTGGGTCAGGACGTTGGGAAACTTCTCGAGGATCTTCGTCTCGAACTCGCGTCCGAAATTGTCCTTGCGCCATGCGTCGCGGACGAGCGCTGCGGCGTCGCGATCGAGGCCGTCCGCCTGGAAGGCGAGGGCGAGGGCGAACTTGCCGGCGGACGTGGTCGGGCGCTGCGTCGCGAAATAGGCCCGCACCGTCGCGGGGGCCTTGCGCTGGAAGAGGAGCGCCTCCTCGGCCCGCTTGCGGATCAGCGCGCCGGCCGGCCAGCTCGCGTCCTCGCGCAGGAAGCCGGCGATACGGTCGAAGCCGACCGTCGGAGTCGAGCGGATCGCGACCCATTCGGTGAGCGCGCGGGCGGCCTCGTCGGCGACGGCGCCGCGGAGCTTGTCGCCTTCCGCGATGTCGCCCCTGCGGTAGGCTTCGAGCGCCTGCTTCAGGACCGCGAGATCGAGCCGCTTCGGCGCTTGCGGCTCCAGGTCGGAGACGGAAAGGCGCCCGAAGGCGACGTCGTCGAGCATCGCGAGCCGGACAGGGGTTCCCCGGTCGCGGGCCTGGTCGTGGCTCTCCTGGGCCCGAGGCGGGGCCGCCGAGAGCGCCAGGACTGCGCCTGCCAGCAGGGCGACGCCGGGTCGGCGTCGCGTCGCGATGACCATGGGACTTGGACCCCACGAATACGGCCGTTCATTGTGCCGGCGGCCGGATTGAGAAAACGCTAACCTAGAATCGCCCTTGCGGCCACTCTATGGCAGGTTTGCGCCCATCTCTTTCCCGGCTTATGTGTCTTTGGGAGCCCACCGGAAGCCCGAGGAACGCCCCATGAAGACCCCGCATCGACGCTTCGGCGGCTCGCTCACGGCCCTTGTGACCCCGTTCCGGGATGACGGCGCCCTCGACGAGGCGGCGTTCCGGGCCCACGTGAGCTGGCAGATCGAGAACGGCACGAAGGGGCTCGTGCCGGTCGGCACCACGGGCGAGAGCCCGACGCTGTCGCACGACGAGCACAAGAAGGTCGTGGAGTGGTGCGTCGACGAGGCGCGCGGGCGCGTGCCGGTGATCGCGGGCGCGGGCTCGAACAACACCGCCGAGGCGATCGACTTGGCAAAGCACGCCGAGGAGGCCGGCGCTGACGCACTCCTCGTCGTGACGCCCTACTACAACAAGCCGACCCAGGAGGGGCTCTACCGCCACTTCAAGGCCGTGAACGACGCGGTCGGGATCCCGATCTTCATCTATAACATCCCGCCGCGCTCGGTGGTCGACATGTCGGTCTCGACCATGGCGCGGCTCTACGAGCTTGCGAACATCGTCGGCGTCAAGGACGCGACCGCGAACCTCGGGCGGGTCTCGCAGCAGCGCTACGCGCTCGGGGCGGAGTTCGTCCAGCTCTCCGGCGAGGACATGACGGCGCTCGCCTACAACGCCGCCGGCGGCCACGGCTGCATCTCGGTCACGGCGAACGTCGCGCCGCGGCTCTGCGCCGAGCTGCAGGAGTCGAGCCTGTCCGGCGACTACGCCGGGGCGCTCAAGGTGCAGGACCGGCTCGTGCCGCTCCACGACGCCATCTTCCTGGAGCCGGGGCTCGCCGGGGCGAAGTGCGGGCTTTCGCTCCTCGGGCGCGGCAACGAGGAGATCCGCCTGCCCATGACGCCGGTGACGCCGCCCGTGAAGGAGGCGATCCGCAAGGCCATGGTCCACGCCGGGCTCCTCAACGCGTGACCTGATGGCGAAGGATGCGAAGGCCAAGGGCGGCTACAAGGTCGTCGCCGACAACCGCAAGGCCCGCTTCAACTACGAGATCCTCGACACCTACGAGGCCGGCATCGCGCTGACCGGCACCGAGGTGAAGTCGCTCCGCCAGGGCAAGGCGACGATCGGCGAGGCCTACGCCGGACCGTCGGGGGAGGAGCTCTTCCTCTTCAACGCCTACATCCCGGAATACCTGCAGGCGAACCGCTTCAACCACGAGACCAAGCGCCCGCGCCGCCTCCTCCTGCACAAGCGCCAGATCGACAAGCTCATCGGCGCGACCCAACGCGAGGGCTTCACCGTCGTCCCCCTCAAGGTGTACTTCAATGAGCGCGGGCGCGCGAAGGTCGAGCTCGGCCTCGGGCGTGGCAAGAAGCTGCACGACAAGCGCGAGACCGAGAAGCGCCGCGACTGGGACCGCGAGCGCGCCCGGGTTATGCGCGAGAAGGGGTAAGGCGCCGCGCGGGTAAAACCCCGCTCAGGTCTCGGACTCGTCGTCCGGGGCCGGCGCCGGGGCCGCCGCCGACGGGGGGGCTTGGCGGATGCCGTAGCGGCGCTCGAGCCCGCCCTGGAAGCGCGGGCGCTCCGGGCGCTCCCGGTCGCCGAACTCGCCGGCCACGCGGGGCGGGCGCTCGGGGCGGTCGGCCGGGTCGCGCCCGATCTTCGGGATCAGGTGGGCGAGGTCGAGGAACTCGTCGGCCTGCCGGCGCAGTTCGTCGGCAACCATCGGCGGCTGGGTCGAGATCGTCGAGACGACGGAGCAGCGCACGCCCCGGCGCTGCATGGCCTCGATGAGCGAGCGGAAGTCGCCGTCGCCCGAGAACAGCACCATGTGGTCGATGAAGGGCGCGAGCTCGAGCGCGTCGATCGCGAGCTCGATGTCCATGTTGCCCTTGACCTTGCGCCGGCCGGTCGAGTCGACGAACTCCTTGGTCGGCTTCGTCACGACCCGGTAGCCGTTGTAGTCGAGCCAATCGATGAGCGGGCGGATCGAGGAGTATTCCTGGTCCTCGACGAGGGCGGTGTAGTAGAAGGCCCGCACGAGGTAGCCGCGCGACTGGAACTCCTTCAGGAGCCGCTTGTAGTCGATGTCGAAGCCGAGCGTCTTCGTGGTGGCGTAGAGGTTGGCCCCGTCGATGAAAAGCGCGATCCGCTGCTGCCCGAGCATGCTGTTTTCTCTCTTTGTCCGAGTTATCCGAGTTGCGGCTTGGAGGTCGGTGGCCGGCGACGACCGGACTCTACGCCAGAAGACTGCATCCGCCCCGCAGCCCAATCCATCTTGATTGTGTGAAGCCGGGCACTTTTTTGCCCGACTAAACCGACCGGCCACACTCCTGTCAAGCTACGCGCCGGGGCAAATACAAACGAGATTAATTCTGGACACAGTAAAATGGTTGCATCGGCCCCGCAAGTTTCCATGCAGGGCCGCTTGCGGGCAAGCCGGCAATTCCGGCCGACCTATCCCGTCACCCGCTCGACCCGGCTGATGACCCGTTTCGCCCGCAGCTCGGCGACGATCGCGTTGAGGTGCTTGAGGTCCCAGACCGAGAGGTCGAGGACCATGTTGGTGAAGTCCTGGGTGCGGCGCTTCATGGACACGTTGTCGATGTTGCCGTCGTGGTCGGCGATGACCTGGGCGATCTGGGCGAGGGTCCCGGGCTCGTTGATCGACTGCAGCTCGAGCCGCGCCGGGAAGCGCTGAGGCGCCTCGGCGTCGATCTCCCAGCGCACGTCGAGCCAGCGCTCGGGCTCGTTGTCGAAGGCCGCGAGCGCCGGGGACTGGATCGGGTAGATCGTCACCCCTTCGCCCGGCGTCAGGATGCCGACGATGCGGTCGCCGGGCACCGCGCCGCCGTTCGGGGCGAAGCGGACCGGCAGGTCCGCGTCGAGGCCGCGGATCGGGATCGCGGTCCCGGCCCCGTCCGCCTTCTTCGGCAGCTTGACCTTGACGTGGGGGTCCTTGGCGAGGCTCACCCAGTCGGCCCCGTTCGGCTCCGGCCCGGCCGCGCGCCGGTCGTCCTTGAAGTCCGGATAGACCGCCTTGACCACGTCGCCGGAGAACATCTCGCCCCGTCCGACCGCGGCGAGCACGTCCTCGATCGAGGTCCGGGCGAGGCGAGGCAGCGCCACCTTGAGCTTGTCGTCGGACAGGGTCTTGCCGGCGCGCTCGAACGCGCGCCCGAGGATCTGGCGCCCGAGTCCCGCGTACTGGCGCCGCACCGCGGCCCGGGTCGCCCGGCGGATCGCCGCCCGCGCCTTGCCGGTCACGACGAGGGACTCCCAGGCCGCCGGCGGCGTCTGCCCGTCGGCCCGCACGATCTCGACCTCGTCCCCGTTCTGGAGCTCGGTCAGAAGCGGCGCCATGCGGCCGTTGATCTTGCAGCCGACCGCCGTGTTGCCGACGTCGGTGTGCACCGCGTAGGCGAAGTCGATCGGCGTCGCGCCGCGGGGCAGCGCGATGAGGCGCCCCTTCGGGGTGAAGCAGAACACCTGGTCGTGGAACAGCTCGAGCTTGGTGTGCTCGAGGAACTCCTCCGGGTTGTCGCCCTCGGCCAGGAGGTCGACGGTGCGCCGGAGCCACTGATAGGCTCGGCTCTCGCTCGCGAGCCGCGAGGTGTCGGTGCCGCCGTCCTTGTAGAGGGCGTGCGCCGCGATGCCGTATTCCGCGACCTCGTCCATGGCGGCGGTGCGGATCTGCAGCTCGACCCGCTGGCTGCCGGGCCCGATCACGGTGGTGTGGATCGAGCGGTAGTCGTTCTGCTTCGGGGTCGAGATGTAGTCCTTGTAGCGCCCCGGCACCATCGGCCAGGTGGTGTGGACGACACCGAGCGTCTGGTAGACCTCGTCGACGGTGTCGACGACGATGCGGAAGCCGACGATGTCCGAGAGCTGCTCGAAGGCGACGGACTTGCGCTCCATCTTGCGCCAGACCGAGTACGGCCGCTTCTCGCGTCCCTTGACCTTGGCGTGGATGCCCTTCGAAGCGAGCTTGACGGTGAGCTCGCGCTCGATCTTCTCGACCGCGCGCTCGCTCTTCGCGGTCGAATCCCGCAGGCGCCGGCTGATCGTCCCGTAGGCCTCCGGGTTGAGGTGCCGGAAGGCAAGGTCCTCGAGCTCGTCCCGCATCTCCTGGATGCCCATGCGCCCGGCGAGGGGGGCGTAGATCTCGAGCGTCTCCTCGGCGATGCGCTTGCGCTTGTCCGCCGGCATGAAGTCGAGCGTGCGCATGTTGTGCAGGCGGTCGGCGAGCTTGACGAGGAGCACCCGCACGTCGGCGGCGATCGCGAGCAGGAGCTTGCGGAAGTTCTCCCCTTGCGCGGCCCGCTTCGAGACGAGGTCGAGGCGGGCGATCTTGGTGAGCCCGTCGACGAGCGCCCCGATCTGCGGCCCGAAGCTCCTGGTGATCTCCTCGAGGGTCGCCTCGGTGTCCTCGATCGTGTCGTGCAGGACGGCGGCCGCGATCGTCGCGTCGTCGAGCTTGAGGTCGGTCAGGATCGCGGCGACCGCGAGGGGGTGGGCGAAGTAGGGATCGCCGGAGGCGCGCTTCTGCACCCCGTGCGCCTGCATGGCGTAGACGTAGGCGCGGTTGAGCAGGTTCTCGTCGGTGTTCGGGTTGTAGCGGCGCACCCGCTCGACGAGCTCGTAATGCCGCATCATCCGGCCCCGCCCGGGCTTTCCGGGCTCGGGCTTTTGCGGCTCGGCCTGCGGCGTCCCGGCGATGGGCGCCGGCTCGTCCTTGAGCGTCGGGAGGTGCATCGCGTCAGGATATTGGCCCGCGGCGCATGACCGCAAGGTAAATCGCCGCCGCGGCGAAGGGGGCGGACGTGAAAAAACCCGGCCGGAGCCGGGCTTTTCTGATGGAATCGGGCAGGCGAGCGGAGGATCAGTCCTCGTCGTCGCTCTCCGCCGGGGGGACGAGACCTTCGAGGCCGCGCAGGAGGTCTTCCTCGCTCATGCGGTCGAAGGTGACCTCGCTGTCGTCGCCGCCGCCCGTAGAGGCGCCGACGGCCGGGGCCGGAGCGGCCGCGGTCTGGCTGAGCAGCGGCACGGTTTCGGCTTCAGGCTCATCGACTTCCACGTACTTCTGAAGAGAATGGATGAGCTGCTCCTTGAGGTCGTCCGGGGCGATCGTCTCCTCGGCGATCTCGCGCAGGGCCACGACCGGGTTCTTGTCCCGGTCGCGGTCGATGGTGAGCGGGGCGCCGGACGAGATCAGGCGGGCGCGGTGGCTCGCGAGCAGCACGAGCTCGAAACGGTTCTCGACCTTGTCGATGCAGTCCTCGACGGTCACGCGAGCCATGCGCGGCTCCTCTCAGGTTTCGTCGGTTGTGGCGGAAAGCGCGTCATTTATACTCAAACGGCGCTCGAAACAACCCTCCGGACCGCTCCCCGCTCCCGACGACACTGACGCCGCCCGGCTCGAATCGCTACGCTCGTGGGCGCTGCCGATTTGAAGGAGGGCGAAGCAATCCGCCTTGGCACGCTTTCATCCTTGCGCCTGCCGGCTCGAGGCGACGATCCGAGGCGTTCCGCGTCCTCGAAGAGCCGAGGGGAGCGGGAGGTCCGGGCCGGCCCGCCAGCCAAGCGGCGCGGTTCGGCGCGACTCGCCGCGCCCCTCCGGCTGCGGCCGGCTTGACGGACGGGTTGCCCACCTCCTCGGGCTCGACCCCATGTGTGATCCGCTAGCCCGTTCCCTGGCATCATGCGCGCGGACTGGACGAGACCATGGTTCCCCTGTTGTCCGGGTCTCCGGGGGCCCTCGGTTTCAGATTTCCTGGCCTTCGTCGGCCGCGGTCGGGAACGGATGCAGGAGCGCCGCCAAGGCGACCTTCGTCACTCTTGCCACATACCAGAACTTGACCTGGCCAAATTCGTCCTGGCCCGTGTGGCGGAAGTCCTCGTAGTCGCCGGACTCGAACAGGCCGATGGTGACGTAGCCGCGACTCTGGAAAGGCATGTAGTCGCTGTTGTTAATCGCCCCCATCTTCGTCCGGATGCCGAGGTGGGACGCCACGGCGGCCACCTCGCTGGCGATCCGTTTGGATGTCCTGTTGTTGGCGACGGGCTTGCTGCGATCGTACTCGACGACGACCTCTCCGGCCTCGTTCGGGAAGCCGACCTCGTCCAGGTTGAGCAGGAAGCGCACATGCGTATCCGTCTTTCTGAGCATCGCCGCATAGTGCGTGGAGCCCCACAGCCCCTGCTCCTCGCCGCTCGTCGCCAGGAACACGACGGGATAGGAGAGGGACACGTCCTTGAGGAGCCGCGCGAGCTCGAGCATCACGGCGACCCCGGTAGCGTTGTCGTTCGCGCCCGGCGCCCGGGAGGCGGAATCGAGGGAGTTCTGCACGCAGCTGTCGAAATGGGCGCAGACGATCCGCATGGGCGCGCCGTGCAGGCCCGGCTTGCGGCACCGTACGTTGAAGAAAGTCGTCTTGCGTTCGAGGTGCGGGATGCTCCGTCTGATCGGTAACCGGCGCACGTCGTCGTAGCCGAGGGCGAGGAACCGCTCCTCGAGCCATTCCGCCACCTCGCCCACGTGACGCGACAGCGTGTGCCGCGTCGGATGTCGCGAAAGCTCCGCTACGGTTTTGCGCAGGCGATGCGTCGAGACCTCTTCGACAAGCGCCGCCAGATCCGGGTGCGGCGGCATCTGCGGCACGGACAGCGCAGGCTCGACATGGCTCTGCCGCCCATGGCAGCAGCGGCACAGCCTGGAGAGCTTGAGGTCTCGCATGGGTTCCCCGATCCGCCCATGGCGCAGTCTCGGGCGCGCGCAGCCGGCGATCAAGCGCTTCGCCGCTCGTTCCGTCGCCGTTCATCGGCTCGCGTCCATGAGAACCGGCCCGGACCGGGCCAGGGCACCGCCGGCGATCGTGGTTGCAACCCTGGAGACGAAGCTGTCTCATAGGGGCAGGAGAGGTTCCAAGCCGATGTCGCGTCAGGAGTTGAGGGAGGCGACCGGTCCGGCGTCGCCGTGGGCGACCCGTGCCGCGGTGCTCCTGATCGTCGCGCTCGCGGCCGCGGCGCTCGCCTTCCCGGGCCAGACGGTATCGGCCAAGTACCTCAACGACCTCATGATCTTCCTCGACGGGGCGCACCGGATCGTCTCGGGCCAGGTCCCGCACGTGGACTTCCACACCCCGATGGGGCCGCTGGTGAACCTCCTGCCGGCCCTCGGCCTCCTCCTCACCGGCAGCCTCGGGGCGGCGATGCCCGTCGGCGTCGGCCTCCTGATCCTCGCGCTCGCGCCCATGATGGCGCACGTCCTCGCCTCGCGGCTCAACCCGGCGCTCGCGCTGGCGACGGCCGTGTACCTCGCCCTGATCCTCGCCGCGCCCGCGAACCTCGGGGAGCCGCCGCAGGTCCTGTCCTTCGCGATGTTCTACAACCGCATCGGCTGGGCGGCGCTGGCGCTGCTCCTCGTCATGGTCCTGCCGCCGCGCGGCGCGCCCCGTCCCCTCCCCGACGCCCTCTGCGCCGCCGCGCTCGTCCTCCTGATGCTGTACCTCAAGGCGAGCTACGGGGCCGTGGCCCTCGCGTTCCTCGCCGCCATGCTCCTCGACCGGAACGCGCGCCCGTGGGCGGCTCTCGCGCTCGCCTCGACCCTCGCGGTCACGCTCGCGCTGGAGGCCGCGTGGCGCCTGCCCTCGGCCTATCTCCTCGACCTCCTCCGGGCGGCGCACGCCAGCGGCGCCGTGCAGGGCGGGCCCGAGCGGCTCCTTGTGTCTTTCCAAGAGAATCTTTTCGACTATGCGGTCTTCGCCCTCGTCGCCGCGGTCGCGGCGTTCACGTTGCGGGACTGGCGCCTCCTCGTGTTCCTGGGCTTCTGCGGCGGCGCCGGCCTGATGATCCAGAACCAGAATTTCCAGATCTCCGGCATCGTGACGCTGGCCGCCGGAGCCGTGGTGGCGGCGGAGGCCATCCGGCGGCGCGGCTCTCCCCTTGAAGGCTGGCGTGGGCGCCCGGCGCTCGCCGCCGCGGGCGTTCTCCTCCTCATCGCTCCGATGATCGTCGACCGCGGCGTGTCGCTCGGCACCCACGTCGTCCTCGCCGGCACGAAGCCGGCCCACCGCTTCGCCCTGCCGAAGCTCGACCGCATCGTGCTCGCCGACACCGGCTCGATCTACGACGTCCGCTACACCGACGAGTACGTCGCGACCCTCGACGACGGCGCCCGGGCGCTCGCCGCCCTCGGGCCGAAGGCGAGCCATGTCGTGGTGCTCGACTTCGTCAATCCGTTCTCGGCCGGGCTCGGCCTCGCACCGCCCCGCGGCGACTATTCCGTCACCCAGTTCGAGCGCACCTTCGACAAGAAACACTTCGTGCCGGCCGAGGCGGCGCTCGGGGATGCCCGGGTCGTCATGGAGCCGAAATGGCGGATCGACCCGCCCGGCACCGAGGCGTTCCTGGCCCTCTACGCCGACTATCTTTCGGCGCACTTCGTGTCGGCCGGCGAGAGCGAGCACTGGCGCATCTTTATCCGACGAGATGACGTAAAAACGGCCGGCAAAGCACACCAATAACTGCGCAGCTGGCCAAAAAAAGCGCCTCATTCGAGGCGCTTAGTGTGGGAGGTCAGAATGAAGCCCGCCCTACGGCTTCAGCACAGCTGCAACTGCAGCAAAACTCTTGAACAAGGGCGACGCATATTCGTAGAGGCCGGCAGCTAGAAGAGACCCAACAATGCCGAGCACCAAGGATCGGAAGTCGAGGATGTTATCGCGCTTCACCTCCAAGCTGTCGACATCCAGGTTTGTGCTCTTCTGAAGATCAGAGATGGTAATCACGATCTTCACGGGGCGTTGCCGATCTGATCGGCCTTTCCCCTCAACTTTCTGTGGTCTTTGAGCTCCCTTGCGCATGTGGAGGGTCCTTCCATCGAGTTGGGAATATAAGCTTACATCTGGCCATTGGTTGGTCCTCCGTCTAGTCGGGTATCCCGACTGTGCTAATAAAGCACATGATTTTTAAAATTGCAAGCTTCTTTGGTTCTAGGTCGACTCCTCAAAGAGGGCTGGACAATCCTCATTATGGAGGTTCGAAAGGCGAATTTCTCTTATTTCTCCGTGTGTTGCATGATAGTCACAAAATCATCTTTATTTTTGTTATGAGCGTGCTATATAAGCACTCGGTAGAGAGACTCGTTCCCCTCATAGGGGTACAACCCATCATCTGCGAAAAGGGGCTTGTCATGGACGCGATCACTGAAATTGGGCCGAGCAGGCTTTCCCTTTCCCCATCACTTAATCAAAGGAAAACTGTGCCGAGAGGCAGAAAGTCGAACGGTGGGCAACATCGTCTAAACGTTCTGTTCTCAAACGAACTGAACGAGAGACTTCTTGAGGTTCAAAGAAAGACCCATGCCCAAACCCTTGCCGATGTCTTTAGAAATGCATTGGTAGTATATGCTCATCTTCTCGCTGCTCACGAGAGAGGCGATGAATTTATTATACGCTCAGACGATGGCAAGGAGAAGATTTTACAGCTGTTTTTGTAAATCATCTGAGCGCGCAGTGCTCAAAGAGACGGCCGCGTTCCGTTGCCTTGACTCTATTCACTTGCTTTGCGACTGCGCCGCAATTCAAGGAGCGGCGACATGGCGCGGGCGTTCGTTTTTCCGGGGCAGGGCAGCCAGGCGGTCGGGATGGGCAAGGCCCTCGCCGAGGCCTTCCCGCAGGCTCGGCGCCTGCTCGACGAGGTCGACGCCGCGCTCTCCCAGAAGCTGTCGCGGCTCATGTTCGAGGGCCCGGCGGACGAGCTGACGCTGACCGCCAACGCCCAGCCGGCTCTCATGGCCGTGAGCCTCGCGGTCGTGCGCGTGCTGGAGGCCGAGGCCGGCCTCGATCTTGCCCGCGACGCCGCTTTCGTCGCCGGGCATTCCTTGGGCGAGTACTCGGCGCTTGCGGCGGCCGGGACCTTCCCGGTCGCCGACGCGGCGCGGCTTCTGCGCATCCGCGGCGAGGCCATGCAGAGCGCGACCCCGGTCGGCGTCGGCGCCATGGCGGCCCTCTTGGGCCTCGAGGTCGAGGCCGCCGCCGAGGTCGCCCGCGAGGCGGCGCAGGGCGAGGTCTGCGACGTCGCCAACGACAACGGCGGCGCCCAGGTCGTGGTCTCGGGCCACAAGGCCGCGGTCGAGCGGGCGGTCGCGCTCGCGCCGGGCAAGGGCGCGAAGCGCGCCGTCATGCTGACCGTCTCGGCTCCCTTCCACTGCGCCCTCATGGCGCCTGCCGCGGATGCCATGCGAGAGGCGCTCGGGCGCGTCGCGATGCGGGCGCCCGCCGTGCCGGTCGTCGCGAACGTCGAGGCCGCGCCCCTGACGGACCCCGAGAGAATCCGCGACGCCCTCGTGCGTCAGGTGACCGCGACCGTGCGCTGGCGCGAGTGCGTGGCCTTCATGGCGGGGAACGGAGTCGACCGCTTCGTCGAGGTCGGCGCCGGCAAGGTGCTGACCGGCCTCGTGCGCCGCATCGCCCCAGGCGCGACCGGAGCGGCCATCGGCACGCCGGAGGACGTTCAGGCATTCAAGGCGGCGCCGGGCGCCTGACCCTCCGGCCCCCCCCCCCGCCGGACCGTGCGCCTCTAACAAAACTTAGCCGTATCTTCTCCGGCCCATCCGGTCCATAACGGTACCCGATCCGGCCGCCCGGCCGGGATGCTTCATCCTAAAAAATGCGGCAAACGCGACGGCAGCCATCCGGCTGCCCGAAAAACATTGGAGGGCAGACACGTGGCAGCACCGATCAAAGGCACCAAGGGCAACGACAACGGGGCCCCGCTCCCGATCGTCAACGGCACCGCCGGCAACGACAAGCTCCAGGGCAAGGACGGCAACGACATCCTGAAGGGCGGCGCCGGCAACGACGACATCGACGGCGGCCAGGGCTTCGACACCGCCCAGTTCACCGGCTCGTTCTTCGACTACGACATCGTCCTCAAGGGCACCGGCAACGACAAGGTGACGGTCACAGACCACGTCGCGAACCGCGACGGCACGGACAACCTCAAGCAGGTCGAGGCCCTCCAGTTCGGCGACGTCACGATCCGGCTCGACCAGAACAATGCCGCCGTCACCCGGGCCGACACCGCTACGACCACCGAGGACTCCTCCGTCGTCATCAACGTGCTCGCGAACGACAAGGACTTCGAGGGCGACGCCCTCCACGTCAGCGCCATCAACGGCCAAGCCATCGCGGTCGGCGGCAGCGTCGTCCTCGTGGACGGCTCGAGCGTCACGCTGAACGCGAACCAGACCCTGACCTTCAATCCCAACAGCGCCTTCCAATCCCTGGACGGCGGCCAGCAGGCGCACGAGATCTTCACCTACACGGTGACGGACAGCCAAGGCGCGTCCAGCGCGCCGACCTCCGTCGACGTGACCGTCAACGGGCTATGGGAGACGCCCACCTCGGTCGCCGACGCCGAACTCGACGTGTCGGCCCGCAAGGCCGCGCCGCACGAGCACGACATGATCAACGGCAACGGCATCCCGGCCGACCACTTCGGCATCGTCCGCGCCGAAGACGCCGGCATCGAGCTGGCGCTGAAGGTTCACCATCGCGAAGGCGCGCCAGCCTACACGACGTCAGACGACTACGCGGACGGCGTGCTGCACTTCCAGGTCCAGGACGGGCCGCGCCCGAGCAATGCCAACCAGGCGGAGTGGAATTTCGACTGGTCCATCGCGACTGGACTGAACGGCGAGCCGACCGATCTCTCCAACTTCACGTTCAAGCTCTTGGTCGATGTGGATCCGACTGCCGCGACCCAGTACATGACCCTGCAGCTCGAGCCGGAGGCGGTGCCGACCGGGTCGGGGTACCAATGGCGCAATCTGGGCAATAATCATGTGGAGCCGAATGATGACGCCGGCAACGCGCAGGTGACCCAGAACTCGCAAAACTTCGGGTTCGGCTGGATTCAGAACAACATCACCAACGGCGTCTATGGTCCGGGCAACGGCTTCGCCGGGCCCGCCCACTTCGACATCGTCCTGCAGGCGTTCGACCCCTTCAGTACGATGATCGCGCAGAACCACATCAGCGTGGACGCCATCCTCTAATCCGGACAGCTCGACCTGCGCCTAAAGGAACCCCGCTGGACGAACCGGCGGGGTTTTTCTATGGCGGGCGCTCCGGCATCCGGGCGGGAGAGCGCCATGTTCGACCTTTCGGGCCGCAAGGCCCTCGTCACGGGAGCGACCGGCGGCATCGGCGGGGCGATCGCGCGGGCGCTGCACGGGCAGGGGGCGACGGTCGCGCTCTCGGGAACGCGGCGCGGGGCGCTTGACGGGCTCGCGGGCGAGCTCGGGGAACGCGTCCACGTCGTCGAGGCGAATCTTGCGGACAAGGAGGCCGTCGAGGCCCTCGTGCCGGCGGCCGAGGCCGCCATGGAGGGGCTCGACATCCTCGTCAACAACGCCGGCGTCACCCGCGACAACCTGTTTCTCCGCATGAAGGACGAGGAGTGGGAGACGGTGCTCTCCGTGAACCTCACGGCGGCGTTCCGGCTGTCGCGGGCGGCCGTGAAGGGCATGATGCGCCGCCGCTACGGGCGCATCGTCAACATCGGCTCGGTCGTGGGCGCGACCGGCAACCCGGGGCAGGGCAACTACGCGGCCTCGAAGGCCGGCCTCGTCGGCATGACGAAGGCGCTCGCCGCCGAGGTCGCGACCCGCGGCATCACAGTGAATTGCGTCGCCCCGGGCATGATCGCCTCGCCCATGACCGACGCGCTGAACGAGAAGCAGCGCGAGGCGATCCTGTCCGCGATCCCCATGGGCCGGCTCGGCGAAGGGGCCGAGGTTGCGGCCGCGGTCGCCTACCTCGCCTCGGCGGAAGCCGCCTACGTGACCGGCCACACGGTCCACGTGAACGGCGGAATGGCCATGTTCTGAAACGGGTTGGAGCCGGCGAGTTCGGCCGGGGACGGGGCTTCCTCCCGCTCTCGCCAGACGAGGGGCTTCGTGTTAACAGGCTCAAGTTCCGTCGGGAGGGGGTTGACCGGCGCCGGAAATGCGGCTTTTCCACCGTGCCTGAGTTGACGTCTTTGATCGTGTCCGGTCGGAGCGCGCCTTCGTCCTTCGATCCGCCTGCCGGCGGCCATCCATCGACCGAGTGAAACGAGGAAACGAACGATGAGTGACATCGCTGAGCGCGTGAAGAAGATCGTGGTCGAGCACCTCGGCGTCGAGGCCGACAAGGTGACCGACAACGCGAACTTCATCGACGACCTCGGCGCCGACAGCCTCGACACCGTCGAGCTCGTGATGGCGTTCGAGGAGGAGTTCAACGTCGAGATCCCGGACGACGCCGCCGAGACGATCGTGACGGTGGGCGACGCCATCAAGTTCCTCGAGAAGAACGCGGCCTGACGGTGCGGGCCGCCGGTCCCCGCGCCCGTTCCGTCTGAAGCCCCAAGCCTCGCGATGCGGCGCGTCGTCGTCACGGGCCTCGGCATGGTGTCCCCGCTCGGCTGCGGCGTCGAGGCCACCTGGAAGCGGCTGCTCGACGGCCGGAGCGGAGCCTCGAAGATCGAGGCCTTCGAGACCTCGGACCTCGCCTGCAAGATCGCCTGCCAGATCCCCCGCGGCGACGGTGAGGACGGCACCTTCAATCCCGACGATTGGATGGAGCCGAAGGAGCAGCGCAAGGTCGACCCCTTCATCGTCTACGCCATGACGGCGGCGACCCAGGCGCTCGCGGATTCGGGCTGGAAGCCCGAGACGGACGAGGACCGCAGCTCGACCGGCGTGCTGATCGGCTCCGGCATCGGCGGCATCGGCGGCATCTACGACGCCTCGATCACCCTCTACGAGAAGGGTCCGCGGCGGGTCTCGCCGTTCTTCATCCCTGGGCGGCTGATCAACCTCGCCTCGGGCTACGTGTCGATCGAGCATGGGCTGAAGGGCCCGAACCACGCGGTCGTGACCGCCTGCTCGACGGGCGCGCACGCGATCGGCGACGCGGCCCGGCTCGTCGCCTTCGGCGACGCCGAGGTGATGCTCGCCGGCGGCACCGAATCGCCGATCAACCGCCTCTCGCTCGCGGGCTTCGCCGCCTGCCGGGCGCTGTCGACCGCCTTCAACGACGACCCGCAGCGCGCCTCGCGCCCCTACGACCGCGACCGCGACGGCTTCGTGATGGGCGAGGGCGCCGGCGTCGTGGTGCTGGAGGAGTATGGGCACGCGAAAGCGCGGGGCGCCAGGATCTACGCCGAGGTGGTCGGCTACGGCCTCTCGGGCGACGCCTACCACATCACCTCGCCGACCGAGGACGGCGACGGCGCCTACCGCTGCATGCAGGCCGCGATCAAACGTGCCGGCATCGACGTCTCGGACATCGACTACATCAACGCCCACGGCACCTCGACGCCGCTCGGCGACGAGATCGAGCTGAAAGCCGTCGAGCGCCTCGTCGGCAACGCCGCCGGCAAGCTCGCTATGTCGTCGACGAAGTCGGCGACCGGTCATCTTCTCGGCGCCGCCGGCGCCGTCGAGGCGATCTTCTCGATCCTCGCCATCCGCGACGGGGTCGCGCCGCCGACCATCAACCTCGACAACCCGTCCGTCGAGACCGCGATCGACCTCGTGCCGCACGAGGCGAAGAAGCGCGACATCGACGTGGTGCTGTCGAACTCCTTCGGCTTCGGCGGCACGAACGCGTCGCTGGTGCTGCGGCGGGCCGCCTGACCCTCGACGGGCCAGCACCGTTTCGCCACAATGGACCGTAGGGTGATTTGAGCCTGCGGGCGGCCTCAAGCCGCGCGACTTCAACCGGGCAGGGCGATGGTCTTCGGCAGACGAAAAGAGATTGTTCCGGAAGCGCCCGCGGACGGCGGCGCGCCCGCGTCGCAGCGGCTGTCGCTTCGCAGCCCCGGCGACGCGCTCAAGCCCACGATGGCGCCGCCGCCCCCGCCGCGGGTGCGCAAGGACCGGGGCGGCCTGCTCTCGACCCTGTCGGGGATCCTGACCTTCGTCGTCGTCGTCGCGATCGCCCTCGTCGTCGGGGTCGTGTTCATCGAGAAGCAGGCGAACGAGCCGGGGCCGCTTGGCGCCGACAAGGTCGTCGTGATCCCGAAGAACATCGGCGCGGGCGAGATCGCGGCGCTCCTGAAGCGCGAGGGCGTGATCAACCAGACCTTCCTGTTCGAGGTCCAGGCTTTCCTCAGCCGCCAGCGCGGGCCGCTCAAGGCCGGCGAATTCCTGTTCCGGGCCCGCACCAGTATCGACGACGCGATCGACACGCTGATCCAGGGCAAGGCGATCCTGCACGCGCTGACGATTCCGGAGGGGCTGACGAGCGAGCAGATCGTCCAGCGCATCCGCGACAACGACATCCTGACCGGCGACATCACCGAGATGCCGCGGGAGGGCACGCTCCTGCCCGACACCTATAAGTTCGAGCGCGGCGAGACCCGCCAGCAGGCCGTCAACCGCATGCAGAGGGCCCAGCGCGAGGCCCTGAACCAGATCTGGGCGCGGCGCTCGCCGGATCTCCCGATCAAGACGCCGCAGGAGCTCGTGATCCTCGCCTCGATCGTCGAGAAGGAGACCGGCCGCGCCGACGAGCGCACCCGCGTCGCCGGCGTGTTCATCAACCGCCTCGGCAAGCGCATGAAGCTGCAGTCGGACCCAACGATCGTCTACGGCCTCGTCGCCGGCAAGGGGACGCTGGGGCGCGGCATCCTGCGGTCCGAGATCGAGAAGGCGACGCCCTACAACACCTACGCCATCGAGGGCCTGCCCCCGGGCCCGATCGCGAATCCCGGCCGGGCGGCGCTCGAGGCCGTCGCCAACCCGTCCCGGACCAAGGACCTCTACTTCGTCGCCGACGGCTCGGGCGGCCACGCCTTCGCCGAGACCCTAGACCAGCACCAGAAGAACGTGCAGCGCTGGCGCCAGATCGAGAAGGCCCGCGCTGCCGACGCCCCCGTCGTCGACCGCGCCGAGCCGCCGCCGGTCCCGGGCGAGACCCCACCCCAGACCCGCGGCGACGCGCCGGCAGCGGCGCCGGGGACGCCGTCGCAGGCCTTCGCCCAGCCGACGCTGGCACCGCCCGCCTTCGGCCCCTCGGCGGTTTCGCCGGGCACGGCCGGGACAGGCGCCCTCGCGCCGCCGCAGACCGCCGCCGGCCCCCGCACCCGTGTCCTCGACGCCTCCGAAGGCACCGCCCGCGATCCGCTGCGCAACAAGACCTTCGACCTCACCTCCCCGAAGACCGTGCCGGTGCTGAGGGCGCAGTGACGGGTGTCTCTGCCGAGCCGCGCAGCGGGTAAAGCCGTTGCGCGGCTTTTCGCTTCGCGGCGTTATCTCGATCGGTGCGGTTGCGGTGCGCGACCTCTGCGCGGCGCGCCTGCCCGCTTGTGAGGGCGCACCCCCGCCACTATGGTCCGCGCCGTTCGGGGCGCGCGGCAGCAGGGTCTCATGGCGATCGCGAGCATGACGGGGTTCGCCCGCGAGGCGGGGGCGGCCGGGTCCAGCCAGTGGGCCTGGGAGCTGAAGTCCGTCAACGGGCGCGGGCTCGACCTGCGCCTGCGCTTGCCGCCCGGCTTCGACGCCGTCAGCGAGGACGCGCGGGCGCAGGTCCAGAAGGCCTTCGTCCGCGGCCAGTGCCAGCTCAATCTCACCATCACGCGGGGCCCGAGCCCGCCCAGGGTGCGGGTCAACGAGGAGATCTTCTCGGCCCTCGCCGACGCGGTCGGGCGGCTGAAGCTGCCGGCGGGCGTGACCCCGGCCTCGGTCGACGGGCTCCTCGCCGTGCGGGGCGTGGTCGAGATCGAGGACGAGGCCGAGACCCTGGGGGCGGAGCTCGCCGCCGACCTGAAGCGCGGGATTGCTCGTTGCATCGACTCCCTGAGGGAGGCGCGGCTCGCCGAGGGGCGGGCGCTCTCGGGGGTTCTCGCGGGCCAGCTCGACGCGATGGAGCGGCACGTCGCCGCCGTCGAGGCCGCGCCGGCGCGCCGGCCGGATGCCGTGCGGGCGAAGCTCGAGGGACAGATCGCGGCGCTTCTCGGCGCCGCGCCCGCCCTCGATCCGGACCGCCTGCACCAGGAGGCGGTGCTCATGGCCACCAAGGCCGACGTGCGCGAGGAGCTCGACCGCCTCTCCGTCCACATCGCCTCCGCCCGCGAGCTCTTGGCCCAAGGCGGCGCGGTCGGGCGCCGCCTCGACTTCCTCGCCCAGGAGATGGGGCGCGAGGCGAACACGCTCTGCGCCAAGGCGAACGACGTCTCGCTGTCGCGCATCGGCCTCGACCTCAAGGCCGTGGTCGAGCAGTTCCGCGAGCAGGTCCAGAACGTGGAGTAGGATGGTGGTCCAGGTCGCCCCGAACGCCGCCTCGCCGAACGAGGCCGTCGCCCGGCGCGGCCTCGTGCTGATCCTGTCCTCGCCGTCCGGCGCCGGCAAGACGACGCTCACCCGCAACATCGTCAACGAGCACGAGGCGATCCTGTCGGTGTCGGTCACGACGCGTCAGCGCCGCCCGTCCGAGATCGAGGGGGTGCACTACCGCTTCATCGACAAGGACGATTTTCTGGCAATGCGCGACCGTGGCGAGCTGCTCGAATCGGCCGAGGTCCACGGCAACTACTACGGCACCCCGCGCCGCCCGGTCGAGCAGGCGCTCGCCGCCGGCGCCGACATGATCTTCGACATCGACTGGCAGGGCACGCGACAGGTCGTGAAGGCAATGCCGGACGACGTCGTCACCGTGTTCATCCTGCCGCCGTCTATGGCCGAGCTGCAGACCCGGCTCGAGCGCCGGGCCGAGGATCCGCCCGAAACCATTGCCAAGCGCCTCGACAACGCCCGCTCCGAGATCGAGCGCTGGGAGGAGTACGACTACGTCCTCGTCAACGACGACCTCGACCGCGCCTTCAACGACCTCACCGCGATCCTCAGGGCGGAGCGGCTCAAGCGCCAGCGGCGGGTGGGCCTCTCCGACTTCGTCGGGCGGCTCCTGGAGAAGCCAGGCGAGCCGCCCTCCCATTTAGGCAGGCGCGAGCCTTAGACCACCGTCCTGTGGCGCGCGATGCAGGTCCCGATGACCTCGTCCATGGGACGCGACCACCAATCGTTGGAGAAAATCTCCACTTCCACGAAGCTGTCGAAGCCCAGCGCCTCGACCTCGCTCCGGATGCGTCGCAGGCCGATCACCCCGTCGCCCATCATGCCGCGGTCCAGGAGCAGGTCGCGGGTCGGCACGAGCCAGTCGCAGACGTGATAGGCCAGCATGCGGTCGCGGCCGCAGCGGCGGATGCCGGCGGACAGCTCCGGGTCCCACCACACGTGGTAGACGTCGAGGGCGACGCCGAGGCCGCCTTGCCGGTCCGGGTCGAGCCGGTCGCAGATGTCGAGGGCGTGCCCGAGCGTGTTCACGCAGGCCCGGTCCGCCGCATACATCGGATGCAGGGGCTCGATCGCGAGCGGCATGCCGGCCGCGCGGGCGTATTCGAGGAGCGTCGCGATGCCGTCCTCGACCTGGGCGTGGGCGGCGGGCAGGTCCTTGGAAGGCGCCGAGCCCGGCCGCGAGAACTGCGGCAGGCCGCCGACCACGAGCACGAGGCAGGGTGCGGAGAGTGCCGCCGCCTCGTCGACCGCGCGCCGGTTGTCGTCCCGCGCTTCTCGGGCGTGCGCCTGATCCGCCGGGAACATGCCGCCGCGGCAGTAGCCGGAGAGCTTCAGGCCCGCGTCCTTGACGGCGCGAACGGCCTTCTCAAGCCCGACCGCCGCGACCTGGTCGCGCCAGGGCGACACCGCCCGTACCCCATGGCGCGCGCAGGCCTCGATGATGGCGAGAAGGTCGCCCTGCTTTCGCACCGTCGCGGTGTTGAGGGAGAGAAGGGCGTGGTCGGCGGAGAGGTCGCGCATGGAGGGTTGCTACTGCTCTGTGTCGACAGGAGTGCGTGCTTCGAGGCTCGCCCCGGACAAGTCCGGGAGCTCGCACCTCAGCATGAGGAGAGTTGAGATGCCTGCGTTTGGGCCGGTTACTCTCTCCTCATCCTGAGGTGCGAGCGCAGCGAGCCTCGAAGGACGCAAAGTGCCCCCGCAGCCTCAAGCCTCCACCCCCCTGACCGCCATGACGCAGCGCATCCGCTCCGCAGCCCGCTCGGGGTCGCGCAGGAGCCCGGCGCGGTCGGCGAGGCGGAAGAGCTCGGCGAGGTGAAGGGTCGAGCGGGCGCTCTCCTGGCCGCCCGCCATGGTGAAGTGGTCCTGGTGGCCGTTGAGATAAGCCATGAACACGACGCCGGTCTTGTAGAACCGCGTCGGCGCCCGGAAGATGTGCCGCGACAGGGGCACCGTCGGGGCGAAGATGTCGTGGAACGTGGAAAGGTCGCCCTTGGCGAGGGCCGAGAGCGCGCCCGCCGCCGCCGGCGCGATGGCGTCGAAGATGCCGAGGAGCGCGTGCGAGAAGCCGTGCTCGTCGCCGGCGATCAGCTCGGCGTAGTTGAAGTCGTCGCCGGTGTACATGCGCACGCGGGCGTCGAGGCGGCGGCGCATGGCGATCTCCTTGTCCTTGTCGAGGAGGGAGACCTTCACGCCGTCGATTTTTTCCGCGTTGCCGTTGATGACCGCGACGGCGGTGTCCATGGCCCGGTCGAGGTCGGCCGTGCCCCAGTAGCCGCTAAGCGCCGGGTCGAACATATCGCCGAGCCAGTGGATGATCACGGGCTCGCGCACCTGGGACAGGATGCGGCCGTAGACCTTCACGTAATCGTCCGGCGTCCGCGCGAGGCGGGCAAGCGCCCGCGACGCCATCAGGATGATGCGCCCGCCGACGGCCTCGATGGCGGCGACCTGCTCCTCGTAGGCGCGGATCACGTCGTCGATGCTCCTGGCGTCCGCCGGGTCGAGGTGGTCCGTGCCGGCGCCCGAGAACACGACGGCGCCCTCGCGCCGCCTCGCAGCCGCGACGGAGCGCTTGATCAGCTCCAGCGCCATCGGCCAGTCGAGGCCCATGCCGCGCTGCGCGGTGTCCATGGCCTCGGCGACGCCGAGCCCCAAGTCCCACAGGTGCTCGCGGAAGGCGATGGTCCGCTCCCAGTCGGGCGCAACCGTAAGCCACGGGTCGACCTCGGCGAGGGGGTCGACCACCATGTGGGCGGCGGCGAGGGCAACGCGGTTCAGCGGCCCGGTGACGCGCTCGGGGAAGCTTTTCGGGACCGACAGGTCGAAGCGCTCGAGCCGGCCCGACGCGGCCGGCAGGTTGAGCGACAGCGCGGTCACGGGCCGTTGCACGTTCATGACGATTCTCCTCTCACACGCACCCAAGCCCCTCATCCTGAGGTGCGAGCGCAGCGAGCCTCGAAGGACGCACCACGCCGGCACAGCGCCCTGCCGGCGTGCGTGCTTCGAGGCTCAGCCTTCGGCTTCGCACCTCAGCATGAGGAGAGGGAGAGATACCGCGCAGCATGTCACTCCGCCGCCATCGCGGGCGCGGCCTCCGCCCCGTACTGCAGCGGCGGCACGTCGATCCAGCGGCGCTCCTTCCAGCTCTGGAGCGCCGCCTCGACGAGCTGCACGCCCTTGGCGCCTTCGCGCAGCGTGTACCTGTAGGGCGCGTCCTCGGCGACGTGGCGGATGAACATCTCCCACTGCGCCTTGAAGCCGTTGTCGTAGGAAATGTTGTCCGGCATCGGCTGCCAGGTGTCGTAGAAGTCGATGCCCTGCTTCACGTCCGGGTTCCAGACCGGGCGGGGCGTCGCGGCGCGGGGCTGCATGACGCAGTCCTGCAACCCTGCGACCGCGGAGCCGAGCGTGCCGTCGACCTGGAAGGTGACGAGGTCGTCGCGGTAGACGCGCGTCGCCCACGACATGTTGATGTGGGCGATGATGCCGCCCTCGAGCTCGAAGGTGGCATAGGCCGCGTCGTCGGCCGTCGCCTCGTAGGGCTTGCCGTTCTCGTCGACGCGCTCGGGGATGTGGGTCGCGCCGAGGCAGGAGACGGCGCGCACCTCGCCGAAGAGGTTGTCGAGGACGTAGCGCCAGTGGCAGACCATGTCGAGGATCATGCCGCCGCCGTCTTGCGAGCGGTAGTTCCACGACGGGCGCTGCGCCGGCTGGCCCCAGTCGCCCTCGAACACCCAGTAGCCGAACTCGCCCTTGACCGCGAGCATGCGGCCGAAGAAGCCCGAGTCCCGCAACAGGCGCAGCTTCTGCAGACCGGGCAGGAAGAGCTTGTCCTGCACGACGCCGTTCTTGACCCCCTTCGCCTCCGCGAGCCGACAGATTTTCAGAGCCTCGGCGAGGTTCGTGGCGATCGGCTTCTCGCAGTAGACGTGCTTTCCGGCGTTGATCGCCTTCTCGAGGAGCGAGGGGCGCATCTGGGTCGTCGCGGCGTCGAAGAAGATCGTGTCGTCGGGGTTCTGGATCGCGGCGTCGAGGTCCGTCGTCCAGCGCTCGATGCCGTGCTCCTTCGCCAGCGCCGCCACCTTCTCGGCGTTGCGCCCGACGAGGATCGGGTCGAGCTGCACCTTCGTGCCGTCGGAGAGCGTCACGCCGCCTTCGGCGCGGATCGCCACCACGGAGCGGATCAGGTGCTGGTTCATGCCCATGCGCCCGGTGACGCCGTTCATGATGATGCCGAGGGTCTTCTGGGCCATGGCGGCCTCCTTGTTCTGCTAATCGAGGTGGCCCTGGGCATAGAAATGCCCGCGGACCTTCTGGGAGAGCGCGATGAAGGCGGGGTCGCCCATCATGTCGAGGCTGCGCGGACGCCCGAGCGGCACGTCGTAGACCGCCGCGATCGAGCCCGGGCGCTCGGTCATCACCACGACCCGGTCGGCGAGGAACACCGCCTCGGGGATCGAGTGGGTGATGAGCATGATGGTCTTCTGCGTCTCGTGGTGGATGCGCTGGAGCTCGAGGTTCATGCGCTCCCGGGTCATGGCGTCGAGGGCCCCGAAGGGCTCGTCCATGAGCACGATCTTGGGGTCGTGCACGAGGGCGCGGCAGATCGCCGTGCGCTGCTGCATGCCGCCCGAGAGCTGCCAGGGGTACTTGTTCTCGAACCCTTCGAGCCCCGCCGTGGCGAGGAGCTTTTTGGCCCGCGCGAGGTGGGTCTCGCGGTTAAGCCCGCGGACCTCGACCGGCATCATGACGTTGCGCAGGACCGTCCGCCAGGCGAGCAGCACCGGGCTCTGGAACACGATGCCGACGTCGTCCGGCGGCTCGGTCACGGTCCGCCCGTCGATGCGGATCTCGCCGCCCGTCGGCGGGATGAGGCCCGCGACGAGCTTGAGGAGCGTCGATTTCCCGCAGCCCGACGGCCCGACGACCGCGACGAACTCGCCGTCGCGGATGTCGAGGTCGATGGGCTTGAGCGACGGCACGTCGCCGTCGCGCGTCCGGTAGGTCTTGGTGAGACCGTCGATCTCGATCAGCCGGCGGCGCGGGGAGGGCGCCTGCGCGCGCTCCCCGTCCGTCGGCACGAGCCTGAGTCTTGCCTCAGCCATCGCCTCGCGTCCGGCCTCAGTGCCCCGCGCCCTTCGGCAGGAAGTCGCGGGTGTAGAACGCCTTCGGGTCGTTGTTCGCCGAAGCGTCGACGCCGCCGTACTCGACGAGGAGCGCGACCGAGTCCTTCATGTTGGCGTCGGAGACGTTGAACGGCCGCTGGCCCTTGGTCTCCTCGGTGCGGTAGAGCGGGATCGTCAGCTCGAAGCCCTCTTGCAGGGTCTCCTTCTTGCCGCCCTTGGGATTGATCTTGAGGATCGCGTCGGCGGCCCCGGACGGGTCCTTCTCGGCCGCCTCGATCGCCTTCGTGGCCGCCGCCATGAAGCGCCGCACGAGATCCGGGTTTTCCTTCAGCGTGTCCTTGTGGACGATGACGCCGGACGAGATCAGGTTGATACCGTAGTCGGCGAACATGATCGGGTAGGTGGACTTGCCCGTGGCGTCCTTGATCTTCATGGACTGGTCCATGACGTAGCCGAGGAGCACGTCGGCTTGGCCGTTAATGACGGCGTTGAGCTTCGTCTGGGCGTCGCCCGAGACGATCTTCATCTCGCTCTCCTTGAGGCCTGTCTTCTTGAGGAACAGCGGCCAGATCTGCGACATGGAATCGCCCGGCGTCGTCGCGACCGTCTTGCCCTTGAGGTCCTCCGGCTTCCTGATGTTCTTCTCGGCAAAGCCCATGACCGACATGGGGTTCTTCTGCAGCGCGACCCCCGTCGTCACCACCGGCGCGCCCTTGACGGCGGCGCGGATCATGGTCGGCACGTCGGCGTAGCCGAACGGCACCGTCTTCGCCGCGACCGCCTGGACGGTCACGGCCGAGCCGCGGCCTTCCTGGATCTCGAGGTCGATGCCTTCTTGCGCGAAGATGCCCTTCTCCTTGCCGTAGTAGAACGGCGCGTGCTCGCCGTAGACGTACCAGTTGATCATCAGCACGACCTTGTCGGCGGCGCTGGCCGGCGCCGTCGCGAAGGGCGCGCTCAAGGCGGTCGCGGCGGCGAGGGCGGCTTTCAAGAAGCTTCGTTTGTTCATGGACTTCCTCCCGGTTGGACGCTCCGCCTTTTAGGCGGTGGCATAGATTTCGTGGCGCTGGCTCGCGTGCCAGGGCACGAGCAGGCGCTCGACCAAGTCGACGATCCAGAACAGGATAACGCCGATCATCGCCAGAACGACGAGGGCCGCGAACATGGTCGGCAGTTCGAAGTTGCCGATCGAGCGCTGCAGCACGTAGCCGATGCCGGAGTTCGCGCCGACGAACTCGCCGACGACGGCGCCGACGACGGCGAGCGTGACCGAGACCTTGAGCCCGGCGAAGATCGACGGCATGGCGTGCGGCAGGCTCACCATCTGGAAGGTCTGGAGCCACGACGCCTTCATGGAGCGGGCGAGGTCCCGCATGTCCTGGTCGACGGACTTGAAGCCCTGCACCCCCGCGACCACCACGGGGAAGAACCCGAGCAGGAAGGCGGAAATGACCTTCGGAGCCATGCCGAAGCCGAACCACACCACGAACAGCGGCGCGACCGCGACCTTCGGGATCGACTGCGAGAACACGAGGAGGGGGTAGACGTAGGATTCGACCGTGCGCGAGCCCGCGATCAGCATCGCCATCGGGATGCCGAAGAGCGCCGAGAGGGCGAAGCCCCCGAGCGTCGCCGTGGTGGTCGGGATCGCCTCCAAGAGGAGCCGGTCGCCCTCGGTGCGGAAGGCGTGGATCACGTCGATCGGCGCCGGGATGAGGTAGGGCGGGATCTTGAACAGCCGCACCGTTACGTCCCACAGGACGATGATGAGGACGAGGAGCCCGAGCGGGCGCACCCACGAGCTTTCGAGGATGCGGCGAAGCGTGCTGGCGCGGTAGGGCGATGCCATCGCCTGTCTCCCGACATTCCGTCCCGAAGCGGCGCCGTTTTTGCGGCGCTCTATTAACCGGGCGGTTAATTAGCGGCAGCGGGTTTTCGGGTCAAGACGGGCGCGAAATTTTTTGGGCGGCGAAGCGTGGCCGCAAAGGGCGTTGAGCGGACGTACTTCACCTCTCCTCGCAAGCGGAGGGAGCGCCTCTTACGGCCGCAACCCGGATGTCACGAGCTCCACGATATGCTCGATGCGCTGCTTCATCTCGGGCTTCGACAGCACGTCGCGGCCGAAGGTGATGGAGAGGGTGGCGGCGTTCGAGAGATAGAAGTAGGCGAGCGCCGCGATCGAGATGTAGAGCTGGAGCGGGTCGACGCCCGGCCGCACGGCGCCTTCCTTTTCGCCGCGCTTCAGGATCTTCCCCACCGTCGCGATGAGGGGCGAATTCATGGCGTGGATCTGCTTCGATTTCTTGAGGTGGCGCGCCTTGTGCAGGTTCTCCGAGTTCAGCATCATCATGAACTCGGGATGGTCGACGAAGTAGGCCCAGGTGAAGCGAACGAGGCGCTCGATCGCCTCGAGCGGGGCGAGCGCCTCGAGGTTGAGCTTGCGCTCCGCGGCCCGGATGTCGTCGTAGGTTGCCTCGAGCGCCGCGAGGAACAGGCCCTCCTTATTGCCGAAGTAGTAGTACAGCATGCGCTTGTTGGTGCGCGCCGCCTTGGCGATCCGCTCGATGCGCGCGCCGCCCAAGCCGTGGCGCGCGAACTCGGCCCGGGCCGCCTGCAGGATACGCCGCCGCGTCGCCTCCGCGTCGCGAACCGCCACGGGTTTCTGAGGGGTTCGGGCATCCATGGACGAGGCTTCTGAGGAGGGCGGCATCTCTAACTATGGCAGAGGTTCACGCCGGTCCATAGTCAGACGGAAGTCGGAAGCGAAGCGCCGCCTTCAGCGCGCGTGCGGCGCATCGAAGCCGAGGAACTGCAGGATGGCCTCGACCTGGCCGTCCAGCATGGCGCGCCCTCCTTGCGTCCGGCAGCCGCGCCGCTCGGCCTCCCGCAGCAGCCGCGAGGCCGGCGTCTTGAGCACGACGTCGACGACAAGCGCGCCCTTCGCGAGACGGGCCGGATCGATCGGCAGCGGGTCTTCGTCGCGCATGCCGAGCGGCGTGCAGTTGGCGGCGACGTCGAAGCCTTCCGGGTCGGGCGCCCCGGTCTCGACGGTGAGCCCGGCGTGGTGGGCGCGAAGGCTTTCGGCCAGCCGCTCGCGGCGGGCCTTATCCACGTCGAAGACGCGAATGCGCGCGACGCCCGCGTCGGCGAGGGCGTGGGCGACCGCCGAGCCCGCGCCGCCGGCCCCGACGATCAGGGCGCTCCTGCCCTGAAGCGCGTGCCCGGCCTTGGCCAAGCCCCGCACGCAGCCGACCCCGTCGAAGTTGTCGCCGACCCAGACGGCCCTGTCGCCGTCGCGCTCGACCCGGATCGCGTTGACTGCGCCGACCCGGCGCCCATTCGCCTCGACGCGGTCGAGGAGCCCCGAGATCGCGATCTTGTGCGGCACCGTCGCGACGACGCCGTCGAGGTTGCGGATCGCCCGCAGGCCCGCGACGAGATCCGGGAGGCGCTCCGCCGCCACGTGCATGGGGACGAGCACGGCCTGCGCTCCGAGCCGCCGGAAGGCGGCATTGAAGACGGCGGGCGAGCCGACCTGCGCGACCGGGTCGCCGATGATCGCATAGAGCCGCGTCGCACCTGAGAGCGGCAGCGGCAGGCCCGGGATGTCCTGGGACGGGTCGGCGTCGGTCATCGGGAGCTTTCGAGGCGTGCCGGTTGAAGCGGCGGGCGGCGCGATCCAATATCGCGCGCGCGTCGAATGCAAGCGGGGGGAAGGATCGTGGATGCGAGGGTGCCGACGGCGGAGGAAGACGACCGGCACCGGGCGATCGCCGAGATGGTCCGGACGTTCGCCGAGACCGAGATCAGGCCCCGCGCCGCCGCCCTCGACGAGAGCGAGGATTTCCCGGAGGACCTCTACGGCGAAATGGCCCGCCTTGGGCTCTTTGGCATCACGGTGCCGGAGGCGATGGGCGGCCTCGGCGCCGACGTGGTCGCCTATGCCCTCGTCATGGAGGAGCTGTCCCGCGGCTACGCCTCGGTCGCCGACCAGTGCGGGCTGATCGAGCTCGTCTCGACCCTCCTCTCCGAGCACGGCACGCCGGCCCAGCAGGAGCGCTACCTTGGCCCGCTCTTACGGTTCGAGCGCCGCTGCGCCTACGCCATCACCGAGCCGGAGGCCGGCTCCGACGTCTCGGGCGTGCGCACGACGGCCGTGCGCGACGGCCTAGGCTGGCGCCTCACGGGGGAAAAAATCTGGATCCACAACGCGCCGGTCGCGGACTTCGCGGTGGTGCTTGCCCGCACCGATCCGGCGGCGGGCAAGCGCGGCATGAGCATCTTCCTGGTCGACGCGGACGCGCCCGGCTTTAAGCGCGGGCGCAAGGAGCACAAGATGGGGCAGCGCGCCTCGCAGGTCGGCGCGCTCGCCTTCGACGGCGTCGCGCTTCCGCCCGAGGCCCTCCTCGGCGAAGCGGGCCGGGGCTTCCACATGATGATGAGCGTGCTCGACAAGGGCCGGGTCGGCATCGCGGCGCTTGCCGTCGGCATCCTGCAGGACGCACTCGACGAATCGGTCGCCTACGCCAAGACACGGCGGCAGTTCGGCCAGGAGATCGCCTCCTTCCAGGCGGTGCAGTGGATGCTCGCCGACATGGCGAAGGCGACGCACGCGGCCCGCCTCATGACCCGCCACGCTGCGGAAAGGCTCGACGCCAGCGTGCGGGCGAGCGTCGAGTGCTCGATGGCGAAGCTCTTCGCCTCCGACGCCGCGGTCGAGCACACGGCGAACGCCGTCCAGGTCCACGGCGGCATCGGCTACATCCGCGGCACGCCGGTCGAGCGGCTCTACCGCGATGCCAAGATCACCCAGATCTACGAGGGCACGAACCAGATCCAGCGCATGATCATCGCGCGGCACCTGCTGGCCTGAGGGCGCCGGCCTCAGGGTCGTCGACGAAGAAATCGGAATTGAGGTGCCGGAAGTCTTCGATGTCGCCGAGCAGGCGCTCGAGATGGGCGCCCATGCGGGCCGCCGCGCCATCCGGGTCGCGCCGGCGGATCGCCGCCGCCACCGCCGCGTGCTCCCGGACGACGAGGGCCATCCGGCCCTTCTGCGGCAGGGTGAGCCGCCGGAAGCGGTCGACCTGCACCTTGACCTGCTGCACGAGCGTCCAGATGCGCGGATGCCCGGCGGCCTCCGCGACCGCGGCGTGGAAGGCCTCGTCGGCGCGATGGAAGGCCTCCTGGTCGCCTTGCGCCGCGACCTCGCGCTGGCGCTTCAGGATCACCTCGATCCCGGCGATGCGGCCTGGCGCGCCGCGCTCGGCCGCGAGCCGGGCCGTGGTCTCCTCGAGCGCCTTGCGGATGATGATGGCCTCCGGCAGCGCGGCGATCGGGATCCGCGCGACGAAAGTGCCGGACTGCGGGAAGATCTCGATCAGCCCCTCGTCGGCGAGCCGCAGGACCGCCTCGCGCACCGGCGTACGGCTGACGCCGCAGGTCCGGGCGATCTCCTTCTCGACGATCGCCTCGCCGGGCGGGCGCTTGAGCGACACGATCTCCTCGCGCAGCTCGGCATGGATCGCGGCTGCGGCGGTGGCGCGGGGCCCGTTCGCGACCCGCTGCAGGGGAGGGCGGCGCGCCGCCCCCCTGGCGTTCTCTGGTGCGCGTCCCGATCCCAAGGTCGACCATCCCGGAAGCGCCGAAGCCGAGCCGAGGCCCCTAGCACCAGCTGATATATTAGTATAGCTTCTTGCGCGAAGCGAGTATGCGGTGAACAGTGCGGCCTCAGGCCGAGGGTTCTTGCAACAAAAGCTCGCGGGCCGCTCGGATCGGGAAACATTGGGAGGAAATGAATGAAGCGACGTGACATGCTCCGGCTGACCGGCGCGGGGCTCGCGGCAGGCGCGCTCGGCGGCTCCAGCCTTTCCGCCTTCGCCCAGTCGAAGATGGTGCTGAAGGCGACCGACGTGCATCCGCTCGGCTACCCGACCGTCGAGGCGGTCGTGCGCATGGGCAAGAAGCTCGAGGAGGCGACGAAGGGCCGGCTCTCGATCCAGATGTACCCGTCGATGCAGCTCGGCGGCGAGAAGGAGATGATCGAGCAGGCGCAGGTCGGCGCGCTCGCCATCGCCCGCATCAGCACCGGACCGATGGGCCCGCTCGTGCCCGAGCTCAACGTCTTCAACATGCCGTTCCTGTTCCGCGACACCGCCCACATGGAGAAGGTGATCGACGGGCCGATCGGCGACGAGCTCCTGAAGAAGCTCACCGACCACCCGACCGCGGGTCTCGTGGGCCTGTGCTGGATGAACTCCGGCACCCGCAACGTCTACAACTCGAAGAAGCCGATCCGCACCGTCGAGGACCTGAAGGGCCTCAAGATCCGCATGATGGGCAACCCGGTCTTCGTCGACACCATGAACGCGCTCGGCGGCAACGGCGTCGCCATGGGCTTCGACCAGCTCATCAACGCCATGCAGACCGGCGTCGTCGACGGCGCCGAGAACAACGAGCCGACCTACACGACCGGCCAGCACTACCGCTACGCCAAATACTATTCCCTGACCGGGCACCTGATGATCCCCGAGATCCTGGTGTTCTCGAAGCGCATCTTCACCTCGCTGCCGAAGGAGGAGCAGGACCTCGTCATGAAGTTCTCCAAGGAGGCGCAGCAGGAGGAGCGCGCCCTCTGGTACGAGATGGAGAAGAAGTCCATCGAGGAGATGAAGAAGGCCGGCGTCGAGATCGTCGAGGTTGGCGACAAGAAGCAGTTCCAGGACGCCGTGAAGCCGGTGTGGGACAAGTACGGCGGCCAGCTCGCCGGGCTCATCCAGCGCATCCAGGACGTGAAGTAGGCAAGAGCGCCGCACGGGGCCGGCCGATCCGCCTGAAGATCGCGCCGGCTCTTCTCTTGCGCGTTTCCAGAGGGGGGAGGGAGATGAAGGCCCAGTACATCCGGGCGATGGAGGCGCTTCACCGCGCCTGCCTGTTCATCGCGGGCGTCTGCCTCGTCGTCATCACCCTGATCATCCCGTGGGGCGTGTTCACGCGCTTCGTGCTCAACAGCGCCTCGTCCTGGCCGGAGCCCCTCGCCGTGCTCCTGATGATCGTGCTGTCGTTCTTCTCCGCGATCATCTGCTATCGCGAGTACCTGCACATCGGCGTCGGCGTGCTGCCGGCGCTCCTCGGCGAGCGCGGCAAGGCGATCCTCGGCACGCTGATCGAAGCCTGCATGATGGCGACCAATCTCTTCATGGTCTGGTACGGGGTCAAGCTCGTGCAGACGACCATGTACCAGAGCATTGCCGAGTTCCCCTGGCTCTCGGTAGGCTTCTCCTACCTGCCGGTCACCATCGCCGGCGCGGTCACGATGCTGTTCATCGTCGAGCGGTTTCTCACGCGCGAATTCTTCCGCGAGCAGACGATCGAGACCACCAGCACCGTCTCAACCGAATAGCGACAGGCGCCGAAGCCATGGACATCCTCATCCTCTGCGGCGGCTTCACCGTGCTCTGCCTTATGGGCATGCCGGTCGCCTACGCCCTCGGGCTCTCGGCGATCTTGGCCGCGATTTATATCGATCTGCCCCTCGAGGCGATCATGCTGCAGACCTCGAGCGGCATGTCAGGCTTTTCGCTCCTTGCGATCCCGTTCTTCATCCTCGCCGGCGGCATCATGGCCGAGGGCGGCATGGCCGAGCGCATCATCAATCTCGCTCGCGTCTTCGTCGGCTTCATCCGCGGCGGGCTCGCCCTCGTGAACATCCTCGCCTCGACGATGTTCGGCTGCATCTCGGGCTCGTCCGTCGCCGACACCGCCTCGATTGGCGCCGTGATGATCCCGCAGATGATCAAGGAGGGATATCCGCGCCTCTTCGCCGTCAACGTCACCATCTCGGGCTCGCTGCAGCCGCTGCTGATCCCGCCCTCGCACAACGCGGTGATCTACTCGCTCGCGGCGGGCGGCACCGTGTCGGTCGGAGCGCTGTTCATGGCCGGGGTCATCCCGGGGCTGCTGCTCGGCCTGTCGCTGATGATCCTGTGCCTCATCATCGCGCATCGGCAGAAGTTCCCGAAGGGCGAGATCTACACCTTCCGCCAGGCGCTCTGCATCGCGGCCGACGCCTTCTGGGGTCTCGTCACCGTCCTCATCATCCTCGGCGGCATTCTCTCGGGCATCTTCACGCCGACGGAATCCGCGGCGGTCGCCTGCGTCTACGCCTTCATCATCACGATGTTTGTCTACCGCGACTACAAGTGGAGCGAACTGCCGCTCCTCGTCGGACGCGTGGTGCGCACGGTCGGCATGGTCATGATCATGATCGGCTTCTCGATCGCCTTCGGCTACATGATGGCGATCATGCGGGTGCCGGCGAAGGCGGCCGAGTTCTTCGTCGCGATCTCGTCCGACAAGTACACCTTCCTGCTCTACGTCAACATC
>DASVPW010000024.1:0-19672 GCA_036389455.1 Beijerinckiaceae bacterium | reverse complement strand
GCGCAGACTAAAGGCCTGGTCGCGGCCCATGCCGTAACGGCGCGCGCAGTAATACACATAAGCCATCATGAACACGGTCATGACCAGACCGGGCAAAATGCCGCCGAGGAACAGCGCGCCGATCGAGACGTTCGCCATCATGCCGTAGATGACGAAGGGCAGGGACGGAGGGATGATCGGCCCGAGGGTCGCCGAGGCCGCGGTCACGCCGACCGAGAACTCGGTCGTGTAGCCGTGGTCCTGCATGGCCTTGATCTCGATGGTGCCGAGGCCGGCGGCGTCGGCGATCGCCGTGCCCGACATGCCGGCGAAGATCACCGAGCCGAGGATGTTGACGTGCGCGAGGCCGCCGCGGGTCCAGCCGGCGAGCGCCACGGCGAAGTCGTAGATGCGGTTCGTGATCCCGGCCGAGTTCATGAGGTTGCCGGCGAGGATGAAGAACGGCACCGCGAGCAGCGGGAACGAGTCGATGCCGCCCGCCATGCGGTGCAGGATCACGAAGTCCGGGATGCCGGCGAGGAAGTGGGTGTAGAGCAGCGACGAGCCGGCGAGCGCGATGAACACCGGCACGCCGGCAAGCAGCACGATCAGGAAGACGAAGAAGAGGAGCGCCATGGCCGTGCTCAGTCCGCCGTGGCCTGGTCGACGACGTCGTGCGGCTTCCTCCAGCCCTCCCGCGCGTTCTTCCAGACGTTGTGGATCTGGCGCGCGAACATCAGGAAGCAGCCGAAGGCGACGCCGCCGTAGACCACGCTCATCGGCAGGTCGAACACCGTCATGCGCTGGTAGTGCATGCGCTCGACGATCGTCACCGAGAAGTAGGCGAGGAGGCCGAGGAAGCCGAGTTTTACGACATCGACGAGCGCGAGGAGCGCGGTGCGCGCCCGGCCGGGCTTCATGACGTTGGAGAGGAGCTCGACCGCGATGTGCGTGTTCTTGCGCGTCACCACGGCGCCGCCGACGAACACCACCCACATCAGGCCGTAGCGCGCGATCTCCTCGGTCCAGGCGAGGCTGTCGTTGAGCACGTAGCGGGTGAAGAACTGCAGGAAGACGATGAAGGCGAGCGACCAGAACAGCACGATGGCGATCCAGTCCTCCGGGTGACGCTCGACGACGACCTCCTCGTCCGTCGCGACGATGAGGTGCACGGTGTCTTCGGGCGCCGCGGGCGCGGCGGTGTCGGTACGGGAAGCGACGGTCATCAGGTCCCCCGGTTATCGCGTTTCATGCTGGCCGTCCGTGCGCGTCCACCTCTTCCGGCTTGCGGGGAGAGGGCTTCGCGGCGGAGGCCGCGAAGCGAGCCCCGAAGGGGCGAGGGTGAGGGGCCAGGGGCGCGCTCCCCCCGCCCCTCACCCGCTCGCCTTCGGCGAGTCGGCCTCTCCCCGCAAGCCGGGAGAGGAGAAGCGCTCACAGCTTCTGCAGCGCGTCGTACTCGTCCTTGGACCAGCCGGCGCCGGCGGCGGGGTCGTTGTGGAGCGGAATCGCGGCCTTGCGGAAGGCCTCGCGGTCGACCTCGACCACGGTCTTGCCGAGCTTCCTGAACTCGTCGGCGAGCTTCTGCTCGGAGGCGCGGGTCTGGTCGCTGACGCGGGAAGCCGCCTGAATCAGGACCTCCTCGAAAATCTTCTTCTCAGGCTCGGAGAGCCTGCCCCACACGTGGGTGCCGACGATGGTCAGGAGCGACTCGGTGATGTGCCCCGAGAGCATGATGTGGCTCTGCACCTCGTAGAACTTCTTGGCGAGGATCGTCGGCAGCGGGTTCTCCTGGCCGTCGACGGTGCCCTGCTGGAGCGCGAGATAGACCTCGGCGAAGGCGATCGGCGTGGCGTTGGCGCCGACCGACTTCGTGAACATGAGATACAGCGGCGCCGGCGGCACCCTGAGCTTCATGCCCTTCATGTCCTCCGGCTTGGTGATCGCCTTGTTGGCGGTGAGGTGCCGCTGGCCGTAGTAGTTGAGCGCCACCACCTTGTGCCGGGTCTTGTCCTCGTAGCCCTTGGCCAAGTCGCGGAAGAGCTTCGAGTCGCGGTACGCCTTCCAGTGCTCGAAGTCGCGCAGCGTATACGGCGCGTTGGTGATCGCGATCGGCTTGTGGATCGAGCCCGCGAAGGCGACCCCGGTGTAGATCATGTCCACGGTGCCGAGGCCGAGACCCTCGTTGATCTGGTTCTCGTTGCCGAGCTGGGAGGCCGGGAAGACCTGGATCTCGTACTTGCCGTTGGTGCGCTTCTTGATCTCCTCGGCGGCCCACAGGGCCTCGGTGTGGTAGGGCTCGGCGACCTCGTAGACGTGCGCCCACTTGAGCTTGGTCTGGGCGGCGGCGGGCAGCGCCAGGGCGAGGACGGCGGCGCCGGCCGCGAGAATGCGGGTCAGGGCACGTGAGAGCACGGGCATCGGGTTCCTCCGGTGAGATGGGGGCCGGCTTGGAACGCCGGTCTTCGGGATGGCCGGGCGCGGCGCCCGTCTCGCGAAAGCGTAGGTTAATATATCACTCGACGCCAGATGCTCTCCTGTTAGCTTGTCGTTTCATCGCAGTGCGCCCGCGCTTCGATGGCTCGCCCGAAAGGTGCACGAGATGCGGATAGGCGCGTTGGTCCTTGTCGGATTGGGCCTCGGCGTCGCTCCGCTGCCTGAGCGCGCGCTGGCTCAGGCGCAGCCCCAGGCCCGCCGGCAGCCCTACGAGGGCGTCTGGGGCGGGGACGGCATCGCGGCCTGCCGCGACCAGGACGGCGTGAACCGGATGGAGATCACGGGAAACCGCTTCTTCTGGTACGAGACGCGGTGCCGGGCTCAAGGCGTCAAGGCCGAGGGCCGGCGGTCCTGGACCATGAACGTCTCGTGCGAGGGCGAAGGGCAGCGGTTCCGCGCCCGGCCGCGGCTTTCGCTGCCTGCGCCGAACAGGCTGGTCATGGAGAACGCGCCCGTCGGGCCGACGAAGCGGCAGGTCTACGTGCGCTGCGCCGGAGCGCCGGCACCCGCCCGCGGCAAGCGCGAGCATTCATCCGTTTATGATGTGCGCGGACTGCTCGCTGGCCTGACCGCGCCGGCACTTCAGGCGAAAGTGGATATAGCGTAGGTTCCGATGCTCGGGATCTGCAGGAGATCTTGCGATGGAGCTTTTGGAGACCTGGACGGTCGAGCGATCCGATGGCTCCCACGCTATCGAACTCCTCCTGGGAGATTTGACCCAGATTCCACCGGAGCATGCCATCGATGTCCTCGTCGTTTCTGCATTTCCCAATGATTATATACCAACACGATCATCCCTGATCGGGGCTTTGGACCGTGCGGGCCTTTCGGTTCGTGCACTTGCTCGGAACAAGCAGGCGGATTTGCGCGAGCAGTATTCGTGCTGGCTTTCCAAGCCGGTTCCCGAATCCTTCCCGTTCCGCCGAGTTCTCTGCATCGAATCCGGCTGGCGGGGAACGCCGCCCGAAATTGCCGACGACCTATTTCGCGCGCTGGCCCCTTGTTGTCTAATCAGTGAGTTGCCGAGCATCTCGGTCGCGATGCCTCTGATCGGTACGGGCGATCAAGGCTGGGATCCGGAACAGATGCTTCGACCGATCTTGGCCGCCGCTGTGAGCTGGATGGAGCGGGGCCTGCCATTGCGCCTTCTGAAGATTGTCGTGCGGGGGCGGGATGTCGCAGAAAGAGCACGCTCTGCTTTTGCCGGGATGAAGCCCAAGCAAGCCCTAGGCCGTGCAGCTCTTAAGGCTGCTAACTATGACATTTTTATCAGTTATGCCCGAGAGGAGAGCGACATGGCTCTGTATCTCGTTCAGGAGCTAGGAGCTTCGGCAAAGCCTCCCAGCATTTTCTTCGACCAAATCGCGCTGCAGGAGGGTGCTAGTTGGCCAATGCAAATTGCGAACGCACTCGACGCATCAAAGCGTGTTGTTGCACTTTACTCGCCGAGCTACTGGACCAGCAAAAATTGTCAAATGGAATTTCTAGCGGCATTCACCCGTCAAAATGATACCGGCGCTCATATTCTATTCCCGATTTATCTGCAGGATGTGAATATACCCTATATGTTTCGAATCCTCGAGTACGCTGATTGCAGGATCAGCGATCGTGCCAAGGTCAGTGACGCCTGCCGGCGACTGGTCGCGCAGTTTGCTGCTTGAGGTCGCTACGAGACCTATGCATCGCGTTCACCAAAAATTCATTGCGTCCCGCCTGATACTTAGGTCTCAATAAAGAGCCCGGTCCCGTCGCGGACCGGCCCAGGGGGGACATGGCCGTCATCGTCACGCCGGACGATCCGCGCGACCTCACCTACGACCGGCAGGTGGCGCGCCAGTTCGGGCGCTTCGTCGCCGGCTGGTGGCGCGGGCCGACCGCCCGGCGGGCGTGGTTCCTGACCGTGGCGCTCGCCACGCTCGTCATCGCCAACATCGGCCTCAACCTCGCGGTCAACCAGTGGAACCGCGTCTTCTTCGACGCCCTCGAGCGGCGCGACGCCGCGACGCTCGCGTGGGCGGTGCTCGTCTTCGCCGGCCTCGTCGTCGTGATCGCAGGCATGGGCGTCCTCATCGTGATCACCCGAGAGACCCTGCAGGTGCGCTGGCGCGAATGGCTCGTCCACCGCCTCACCGGCCTGTGGCTGACGCGCCAGCGCTACTACCGCCTCGCGCTCGCCCGGATCGAGCCCGCGAACCCGGAATACCGCATCGCCGACGAGAGCAAGCTCTCGACCGAGCCGGTGGTCGACTTCGCCATCGACCTCCTGAACGCCCTCCTCTCGTTCGTCGCCTTCATCGGCATCCTCTGGACGGTCGGCGGCTCGATCTCCTTCGAGGTCTTCGGATCGTGGGTCACGATCCCGGCCTACATGACGGTCGCGGCGGTGCTCTACGGCCTTCTGATGTCGGCCCTGACGGTCTATGTCGGGCGGCCGCTCGTGCCCGGGGTCGCGGCCAAGAACGAGGCCGAGGCGCGCTTCCGCTTCGAGCTGACGCGCCTGCGCGAGAACGCCGAGTCGATCGCCCTCATCCGCGGCGAGCCCGACGAGCGCGGCATTCTTTCGCGCTCCTACGGCCGGCTCGTCGGGCGCTGGCTCTCGGTCGTCGCCCTGCACGGGCGCCTCACCTGGATCACCAACGCCTCCGGCGCGCTGATCCCCGTGGTGCCCCTGCTCCTCGCGACCCCGAAGTACCTCTCGGGCGATCTGACGCTCGGGGCCGTGACGCAGCTCGCGGCGGCGTTCTTCCAGGTCCAGGTCGCCTTCGCCTGGCTCGTCGACCGCTACAAGTTCGTCGCCATGTGGTACGCCTCGGCGCGCCGCGTCATGGCCCTTGTCGAGGCCGCGGAGGAGCTCGACCAGAGCCTCGACGCGGTCGGCGGCATCGAGCGCCTGGAGCGTCCCGACCCGCGCCTCGTCCTCCAGCATCTGACGGTCGCGGACCGCGACGGACGCGTCCTCATCCGCGACGCCGACGCCGTGATCGAGGCGGGCGAGAAGGTCCTGATCCTCGGCGAGTCCGGCGCCGGCAAGAGCACCCTCATGCGCGCGATCGCCGGCCTGTGGCCTTGGGGCCAGGGGCGCATCCTCGTGCCGCGCGACACCGCCATCGCCTTCGTGCCGCCGCGTCCCTACCTGCCGCTCGGGACGCTCCGCGAGGCGATCCTCTACCCGGCCCTCGACCTCGAGATCGGGGACGACGAGATCTCCGCGATCCTCGACGAGTGCGGCCTTGGCGCCTGGAGCGAGCGCCTCGACGCGGTCGAGCGCTGGGACCAGATTCTCTCCAGCGGCGAGCGCCAGCGCCTCGCCTTCGCGCGGCTCTTCCTGCAGAAGCCCGCGGTCGCGATCCTCGACGAGGCGACCTCGGCCCTCGACGAGGGCAGCCAGGCGGGGCTGATGCGCCTCATGCGCAGCGAATTGCCGACCACCACCGTGATCTCGGTCGGCCAGCGGCCCGAGGCCGAGGCCTTCCACGACCGCTGCCTCAGGCTCGTGCGCACCGACGGCGGCGCACGCCTCGTCGACCCCGCCACCGTCCTGCCCGTGCGGGCGCGGGCTTAAATCAAGCCAACCTACATCCGAGGAACCGATGGCCGAAGCGGCGAAGCTCCAGTTCTGGGACGACTACTGGGCCCTGCGCGAGAAGGACTGCCCCTGCGACGTGCACTTCGTCGCGTGGCTCGACGAGAACCGGATCACCGATTCCACGATCTACCACTTCGGCACCGGCGGGCATCACCACGTCGGCATCGAGTGCGCGGCGCCGCAGCGCCGCAACAGCGTGCTCGCCATCACGGCGGCGCCGCAGGAGCACCAGGCCTACGTCGACCTCGCCATCGCCCGCCCCGAGGTGCTGCGCTTCTACAACGCCGTCTTCGGCGACATCTATCTTTTGAACGGGAAGCTCCTGCCGACCTTCGACGTCGTCACGCTCTTCCATCTCTGCGAGTTCCGCAACGAGAAGACGGATTCCTACGGCGGCCTCACAGACTTGGAAGTAACGAACCTCCTCACCGACAGGACGCGGCCCGGCGGCCACATCCTGTTCTTCACCGGGAGCTTCGCCTTCGACTGGGACGGCCCGATGAGCGCCAAGCGCGTGATCGCGCAGTGGGAGAAGGAGCGTCCGGTCGAGCGTGTGGGAGAGTACAAGACGCTGCTGGTGTACCGGAAGACGGGCTGATCCGCCGTTCCGCCGTCATGCCCGGCCTGGGGCCGGGCATGACGATATCGGAGTGGAAGGCCTAAACCACCTTCAGCCTGATCTCCCCCAGGCCCTCGATCGCGCCGACCATGGTCTGGCCGCGCTCGACCTTGCCGACGCCCTCGGGCGTCCCGGCGAAGATCACGTCGCCGGCCTTCAGCTCGAAGTAAGCCGAGAGATAGGAGATCTGCTCGGCGACCGACCAGATCATGTCCGAGAGGTCGGCCTTCTGCCGCACCTTGCCGTCGACGGTCAAAGAGATCGCTCCCTTCGCCGGGTGGCCGACCTTGGCGACCGGGTGGACCGGCCCGACCGGCGCCGAGAAGTCGGCGCCCTTGCCGAGCTCCCACGGCCGGCGCAGGTCCTTCGCCTGCTGCTGCAGGTCGCGCCGGGTCATGTCGAGACCGATGGCGTAGCCCCAGACGCAGTCGAGGGCCTTCTCGACCGGGATGTCGCGGCCGCCCTTGCCGAGGAAAGCCACGAGCTCGATCTCGAAGTGGTAGTCCTTCGACTGCGACGGGTAGGGGTGCTCGACGGTCTTCCCCTCCGGCACGAGGTGCACCGTGTCGGACGGCTTCATGAAGAAGAACGGCGGCTCGCGGGTCGGGTCGGCCCCCATCTCGCGGGCGTGCGCCGCGTAGTTGCGCCCGACGCAGTAGACGCGGCGGACCGGGAAGCTGTCGGAGGTCCCGGCGACGGGAATGGCGGGACGCTGCGGTTCGGTGATGACGGAAGCCATGGGTCTCGTGCCTGGATCAGGTTGCGCGGCTCCCTCTACAGGGGTGCGGAGCGGAGCGCCAGAGGTCGCAGAGCAGTGGCAAGCCGGCCGGTTCTGTCCTAAATCTCCGGGCAAAGGAGCGGTCCCATGTCCGCAGAGACGATCAGCATCATCCTGCCGGCCGAGATCGTCCGGGCGATCCGCGAAGAGGTGGATCACGGCGCCTATGCGTCCGCCGACGAGGTGATCGAGGAAGCCCTCCGCCTCCACCTGGGGCAGGAAGACGGACGCGAAGAGCCCGAGCTCACCGCCTCCATGCGCGAGAAGATCAAGCGGTCGCTCGCCGAGCCGGGTGCCGACGTTCCCATGGAAGAGGTCTTCGATGCCCTCGAGCGGCGCCTCCGGGAAGGCCGCTAAGAGCGGCTCATGGCCTATCGCGTCGTCTACCGTCCGCAGGCCATCCGGGATCTCAACTCCATCGCCGATTACATCGCCCGCGACAGCCGGCAGAGCGCGATTCGCTTTGCGAAGGAGATTCGGCAATTTTGCCGGAACCTGCGTTTCTTCCCCTTGAGGGGCCCGGCCGCGCGACGAGATCGAGCCTGGGCTTCGGACCTTGACCTATCGCGGTCGCGTCACCGTCGCCTATCGGGTCGACGGTGATCGGGTCGTGATCTTGAACATTTTCTACGCCGGCCGGGATTACGAGGCGAGCCTCCGCAGCCAAGGCAAGATAGAATGACCGTCCACGCCAAGCCCCCCGCCCAGTTCCTCGACACGCTTGCGGCCCGCCTCGGGCAGCGCCACGTGCTGACCGACCCCGCCGACATGGCGGGCCATCTCACGGAAAGCCGGCACCTCTACGAGGGCACGGCGCTCGCGGTCGTGCGCCCGGCCGATACGGAGGAGGTGGCCTTTACGGTACGGGAGTGCGCGAAGGCCGGCGTCGCGGTCGTGCCGCAGGGCGGCAACACCGGGCTCGTCGGCGCGGGCGTGCCCTTCGGCGGCGTCGTGCTCTCGACCGCCCGCCTCGACCGCATCCGCGAGATCGACCCGGTCAACGCCACCATGACGGTCGAGGCCGGCTGCATCCTGCAGACCGTGCGGGCGGCTCCGGCCGCGCACGACCTCCTGTTCCCGCTGTGGCTGCCGTCCGAGGGCTCGTGCCGGATCGGCGGCAACCTCGCGACCAACGCCGGCGGGGCGAACGTGCTCCGCTACGGCAACACCCGCGACCTCGTCCTCGGCCTCGAAGTGGTGCTCGCCGACGGGCGCGTGTGGAACGGCCTGAAAGGCCTGCGCAAGGACAACAGCGGCTACGACCTGAAGAACCTCTTCATCGGCTCGGAAGGCACGCTCGGCGTCATCACGGCGGCCGTCCTGAAGCTCGTGCCGCGCCCGAAGGCGACGGCGACGGCCTTCGTCGGCGCCTCGTCGGCGCGCCGCACGCTCGAATTGTTCGCGCGGCTGCGCCAGAGCGACGACGACACGCTCACCGCCTTCGAGCTGATGCCGGCCTTCGCCCTCTACATGGTGCTGAAGCACGGGCAGGGAACCGTGCGCCCGCTTTCCGGCGAGCACGAATCCTACGCCCTCATCGAGCTGTCCTCGCCGGACGCCGACGCCGACCTTCCCGGCCGGCTCGAAACCGTGCTCGGCGCCGCGCTCGAGGACGGGCTCATCGAGGACGCGACGATCGGGGCGAGCGAGGCGCAGAACCAGGCGCTGTGGCGCCTGCGCGAAACGCTTTCGGAGGTGCAGGGCCTCGAGGGCGGCTCGATCAAGCACGACGTCTCGGTGCCAGTGTCGCGGGTCGCCGACTTCATCGAGGCGGCGGATGCCGCCTGCGCCGCGGCGATGCCGGGCATCCGCCCTTGCGCCTTCGGCCACGTCGGCGACGGCAACATCCACTACAACCTCTCGCAGCCGCTCGGCATGGACAAGGCGGCGTTCCTTGCCCAGTGGGAGACCTTCAACCGCATAGTCCACGACATCGTGGCCGGCATGAACGGCTCGATCTCGGCCGAGCACGGCATCGGCCTCATCAAGCGCGACGAGCTCCTGCACTACAAGGACCCGGTCGCCCTCGACCTGATGCGCACCCTCAAGCGGGCGCTCGATCCGCACAACATCCTCAACCCCGGCAAGGTGATCGCCATGGGTGATGATGCGCCGGCGGCGCTGCCGGTGGCGAAGAGCGCCTGAAGCGCCGATGAAGACGCTCGACGTCCTCGCCTTCGGCGAGCCGCTGATGGAGTTCGCCGAGGTCGAGCGAGCGGGCGAGCGGCTCTATCTCCCGGGCTTCGGCGGCGACACCTCGAACGCCGCGATCGCGGCGGCGCGCCAGGGGGCGAAGGTCGCCTATTTCACGGCCCTCGGCGACGACGCCTTCGGGCGCGGCTTCCTCGATCTCTGGGACCGGGAGGGCGTCGACCGCTCGTCCGTGATCGTGCGGAAGGCCGAGCGCACCGGCCTCTACTTCATCTCCTACGGCCCCGACGGGCATCTCTTCAGCTATTACCGCGCCGGCTCCGCCGCCGCGCAGGTCACGGCCGCAGAGCTGCCGCTCCAAAAGATTGCGGCGGCGCGGGTGTTCCATCTCTCCGCCATCAGCCAGGCGATTTCTTCCGCTTGCGCCGACGCCGGCTTCGCGGCGATCCGGCACGCGAAGGAAAACGGCTCGGCCGTGAGCTACGACACGAACCTGCGCCTGCGGCTCTGGCCCCTCGACCGCGCCCGCGCCGTGATCCACGCGGCGCTCGCGCTCTCAGACATCGCCCGTCCGAGCCTCGATGACGCGCGCGAGCTCACCGGCCTCGATGCCCCGGAGGAGATCGCCGATTTCTATCTCGGCCTCGGCTGCCGGGTGGTGGCCCTGACCATGGGGGCGGACGGCACCCTCGTCGCGACGCCGGAGCGGCGCGCCCTCGTGCCGGCCGCCAAGGTCGCGGTGGTGGACGCGACCGGCGCCGGCGACGCCTTCACGGGCGCGTTCCTCGCCGAATGGCTCCGCCACGGCGACCCGTTTGCCGCCGCAGCCTACGCCAACGCCGCGGCGGCCCTGAAGACCCTCGGCCACGGTGCCGTCGCCCCGATCCCGCGGCGCGAGGCGGTCGAAGCGGTCCTGGGCTAACCCCCCTCCCGCAAAGCAAAGCGGGGAAAGGATTTATGCCGCGCAGCTCAGGAAACCTTCGCGGATCGCGTCCTCGTCGAGGTCGCGGCCGATGAAGACGACCCGGGAGACGCGCTCCTCGCCCTCCTTCCAGGCGCCCTGGAGGTCGCCGTCGAGGATCATGTGGACGCCCTGGAAGACGAAGCGCTTCGGCTCGCCCGGGAACGCCACGATGCCCTTGCAGCGCAGGATCTTGGGGCCCTCGCGCTGGGTCAGGTCCGTGATCCACGGCATGAACCGGTCGGGGTCGACCGGCCCCGGGTGGCGCACGGACACCGACTGCATGTCCTCGTCGTGGTGGTGATGGTGGCCTTCCTCGAGGAAGTCGGGCTCGAGCTCGATGATGCGGTCGAGGTCGAAGGCGTTGCGGTCGAGCACCTCGGCGATCGGCACCTGGCAGTTCTTCGTCCGGTGGATGCGGGCGTAGGGGTTGATCGAGCGGATGCGCTCCTCGACCGCGGCGAGCTCCTCGGCGCTCACGAGGTCGATCTTGTTGAGGACGATCACGTCCGCGAAGGCGATCTGGTTCTTGGCCTCGGGGGCGTCCTTCAGGCGCTGGTTGAGCCACTTGGCGTCGGCGACGGTCACGACCGCGTCGAGTCTCGCGGCGTCCGACACGTCCTGGTCGACGAAGAAGGTCTGGGCGACGGGGGCGGGGTCGGCGAGGCCCGTGGTCTCGACGATGATGGCGTCGAACTTGCCCTTGCGCTTCATCAGCCCGTCCATGATGCGGATGAGGTCGCCGCGCACGGTGCAGCAGATGCAGCCGTTGTTCATCTCGAACACTTCCTCGTCGGCGCCGACGACGAGGTCGTTGTCGATGCCGATCTCGCCGAACTCGTTGACGATCACGGCGTAGCGCCTGCCGTGCGGCTCGGTGAGGATGCGGTTCAGAAGCGTGGTCTTGCCGGCGCCGAGGTAGCCGGTGAGGACCGTGACGGGGATCTTTTCGGGCATGGAGTCTCCGGGCGAATGGCGAATGGCGAATGGCGAGTGGCTTCTATTCGCCATTCGCCGTTCGCCATTCGCCTACGACGACAGCGCCGCGCCGAGCGCCCTTATATTGTGCCGCATCATGTCGATGTAAGTCCCCGCCGGGCCGTCGGGCGCGGAGAGGGCGTCGGAGTAGAGCCGGCCGCCGACCTTGGCCCCGCTCTCCTTGGCGATGCGCTCGGCCAAGCGCGGGTCGGTGATGGTCTCGAGGAACACCGCCGGGATCCGCTCGCGCCGGATCTGCTGGATGATCCTGCCGACGTCCTTGGCCGAGGCCTCGGCCTCGGTCGAGACGCCCTGCGGCGCGACGAACGCAATCCCGTAGGCCTTCTGGAAGTAGCCGAAGGCGTCGTGCGAGGTGATGATCTTGCGGCGGTCCCGCGGGATGCGCCCGACGGCCGCCCTGATCTCCGCGTCGAGCTCGTCGAGGCGGGCGAGGTAGGCGGCGGCGTTCGCCTCGTAAGAGGCTTTTCCGGCGGGATCCGCCGCGATCAGCCCGTCGCGGATGTTGGCGACGTAGATCTTCGCGTTGGCGACGCTCTGCCAGGCATGGGGGTTGACCTCGGCGTGGCCGCCATGGTCGTGCCCGTGCTCCTCGGCCTTGATCGGCAGGACGCCCTTCGCGGCCTCGACGATACGGGCCTTCGTCCCGGACGACCTGATGAGCCGCCCCATCCAGCCTTCGAGCTTGAGGCCGTTCGCGACCACGAGGGCCGCGTCGGCGAGGCGGCGGCCGTCCGCCGGCGTCGGCGCGTAGACGTGGGCGTCGCCGTCCGGTCCGACGAGGCTCGAGACCTCGACCCGGTCGCCGCCGACGTTCTTCGCGAGGTCGGCGAGGATCGAGAAGGTCGCGACCACCTTCGGCTTCTCCTTCGGACCCTCTTGGGCCAGGGCCGAGACGGCGAAGACGCCGAGACCAGCCGCGAGCAATGTTAAAACGTTGCGTCTTCCATGCATGATGCGCCTCTGGACGGCACGTCGGGTCGGTCGGGTCCGTCAGGCTTCGAGATGCTTCCCGGGGCGGGCGAGCCACAGGAGGCCGCCCTCGCGTCCGAGCGCCATCGAGACGAGGTAGGCCGCGCCGGCGACCAGGATGATGGCCGGGCCGGAGGGAAGCTCGGCGTGGTAGGACAGGACGAGGCCCAAGGCGCCGGACACAATCGCGAGCGCCGTCGCGATGGCGATCATGGCGGTCACGTCGGCGCTCCAGAAGCGCGAGGCGGCGGCCGGCAGCATCATCAGCCCGACGGCGAGGAGGGTGCCCAGCGCCTGGAAGCCGCCGACGAGGTTCAGGACCACGAGGCCGAGAAAGACGAGGTGCGTCGGCCCGCCGGCGCGGCTGACGGACCGCAAAAAGGTCGGGTCGACGCATTCGAGCACGAGCGGGCGAAAGAGGATGGCGAGCGTCGCGAGCGTGACGGTCGCGATCCCGGCGAGCAGGATCAGCGCCGCATCGTCGAGGGCGAGCACGGTGCCGAACAGGACGTGCAGGAGGTCGACGTTCGAGCCTTTGGCCGAGACCAGGGTCACGCCGAGCGCGAGCGAGATCAGGTAGAAGGCCGCAAGCGAGGCGTCCTCCTTCAAGGCCGTGAAGCGGGCGACGAGGCCGGCCGAGACCGCGACCAGCGTTCCGGCGAGGATGCCACCCAGCGTCATGGCCGGGAGCGACAGGCCGGCGACGAGGTATCCGAGGGCCGCGCCCGGCAGGATCGCGTGCGCCATGGCGTCGCCGGTGAGGCTCATGCGCCGCAGCATCAGGAATACCCCGACCGGCGCCCCGCCGAGCGCGATCGCCACCGCGCCCACGAGCGCCCGGCGCATGAACTCGAACTCGGCGAAGGGGGCGACGAGAAGGTCGTAGATCACCATTGTCGTCCCCGGCGAGCCGAAGCGCAGCGGAGGCGAGGGAAGGGGACCCAAAACCCCGGCGGGGCTTGGATCCCCTTCCCCTCGCTTCGCTCGGCCGGGGATGACAGTGGAGCGTGCCTCACGCCGCGCACGCCTGGGCGTGGGGGTCGTGCGCCTCGACCATGCGGCGGGCCCGCAACAGGTTCTCCGGGCACAGCACCTCGCCGGTGTCGCCCCAGGCGACCGGCTCGCGGGCGATCAAAAGAGTCTGCGGGAAGACGCGGCGGACGGTGTCGAGGTCGTGCAGCACGGCGACGACGGTGCGCTCCTCGTCGTGCCAGCGGCGGACGAGGTCGAGGAGGTCGGCGGTGGTCCTGGCGTCGATCGCCGTGAAGGGCTCGTCGAGGAGGATGAGGGAGGCGTCCTGGAGCAGCAGGCGGGCGAAGAGCGCACGCTGCATCTGGCCGCCGGACAGGGTCGCGATCGGCCGGCGCTCGAAGCCGGTGAGGCCGACCGCCGCGATGGCCTCTTCGATCCGGGCCCGGTCGGCGCGGGCGACGCCCCCGAACAGGCCGGAGCGCGACCACAGGCCCATGGCGACGAGGTCGTAGACCGGGAGCGGGAAGGAGCGGTCGAGGTCGGCCGCCTGCGGCAGGTAGGCGATCCGCCCGGCGCGGCCGCCCGCGACCTCGATCCGCCCGGCCAAGGGCTTGAGCGTGCCGACGATGCCTTTCAAAAGGGTCGACTTGCCGGCGCCGTTCGGGCCGACGACAGCGGTGAGGCTCCCGGCCGCGACCTCGCCGTCGAGGTGGTGCACGGCCGGACGGCGCCCGTAGCCCAGCGTCAGGTCGTCGAAGCGGATCGCGGCTTGCGGTGCGGCGGTCGGTGCGGCGGTCATGACCATCCGATCGTGAGGAGCACCAGCCCCCACAGCACGCCCGCGAGGACGCCCGCGCCGATGAGGCGCCCGCCGGCCGAGAGCCGCAGGAGCGACACCGTCGGCGCCGCTGCGGTCGCGTGGGAGTGGGGCTCGGTAACCATTTGCAATGTTCTAATATAACATTCGCGAGCCGTGCGCCAGCCCCTGGCCCGACGAGGGGATCGGCTTCACCCCCGGCTCCCCTGACTTGTTCCCTTGCGTCGCCGCTGCCGGTGCAGTCTCCCACGAAGTACGAGCTCGTCGTGAACCTCAAGGCGGCCAAAGCCCTTGGCCCGGCTTTGCCGTCGTCTCTTCTCGCCCGCGCAGACGAGGTGATCGAGTAGCGGCGAATTTCAAAGGACCCCGTTCCGGCCGCTGAGCCAGCGCGGCACGCCTCAGAACGCCGGGTGGTACTGGTAGAGCCAGGTCTCGGAGAGCACCTCGTCGCGGCTCTTGAGGTAGCAGCGCAGCTCGACCGGGTCGGTGCCGGTGGCGGTGAGATCGAACTCGGCGCGCCAGTGGCCAGGCACGTCGTTCGGCACGGCCTCGGCGCGCACGGTCGAGAAGGCGCCGCGCGAGGCCCACAGCACCGGCTCCGGGAGCACGCCCTTGGGCAGGCGGGCAAGGGGCTCGCCCTTGAACTCGACGATGAACTTTCTCACCCCCTTCGGGCGGGCGGTGCCGGCCTGGCCGCCGTTGCCGAGGCGGGTCGCGACGCAGCGGGCGAGCGCCGGCGGATAGGGCTCGTCCGCGACCCAGTGCAGGCGGTAGCGGAATTCGTAGGTCCCGCCCGCCCAGGCCGGCTCCGCCGGCACCCACATCGCCACGACGTTGTCGTGGATCTCGTCGTCGGTCGGAAGCTCGACGAGGTGCACGGCGCCGCGGCCCCAGTCGCTTAAGGGCTCGACCCAGAGCGAGGGGCGGCGGTCGTAGTAGACGCCGTCGAGATAGTGGTCGAAGGCGCGGTCGCGCTGCATCAGCCCGAAGCCGCGCGGGCGCTCGTCGGCAAACGACGAGGCGACGATCCGCGGCGGGTTGTTGAGCGGGCGCCAGATGCGCTCGCCCGTCCCGGTCCACATCGCCAAGCCGTCGGAGTCGTGGATCTCGGGGCGCCAGTCGATGGCGGTCGGCTTTGCGGTCTCGGAGTACCAGTACATGGAAGTGAGCGGGGCGATGCCGAGGCGGTCCACGTCCCGGCGCAGATAAAGCGCCTTCTCGATGTCCATGGTGACGGCCTTGCCGCGCGTCATCACGAAACGGAAGGCTCCGGCAAGACCCGGGCCGTCGAGAAGGGCGAGGACCGTGACGCGATCCTGGCCGGACGCCGGAGTCTCGAACCAGACGTGGGTGAAGCTCGGGAACTCCTCGTTCCTGCCGAACACCGCCGTGTCGACGGCGACGCCCCGGGCCGAGAGGCCGTACTGGTAGAGCTCGCCGATGGCGCGGAAGTACGACGCGCCGAGGAAGGCGACCCAGTCGTTCCTGCGCCAGTCGAGGGCGCCGCCGCGCGCCTCCTGGAAGCGGAAGCCGGCGAAGCCCGAGTTCGCGGGCAGCCGGTGCGCCGGCGAATCCGCCGGCATGTCGAAGTAGGCGTTGTCGTAGAGGATCTCGCGCGCCTGCCCGCCCTCGACCACGTGCATCCGCACCGGCGACTGGAAGTAGCGCCCGAGATGGAAGAACGTGACCGGGAATGGTGCGGGCCCGTCCGCCCAGAGGGCGAGGTCGGTCCGGAACTTGATCCTGCCGTGGGCGTCGTAGTCGATCTCCTGGAGCACCTCCGGCGCGGGGCGGGGCGGCGGCTCGAAAGGAGCGCGCGCCATGGCTTGCGCGCGCCGCTTCAGCCCCTCGAACGAGAACGGGCTCGGCGGCCCGAAGCGCAGGGCGTCGAGCGCGGGGGCCGGGAGGGGGCTCGAGGCCGCAAATACCCCAAGGGCGCCGGCAAGGAAGGTGCGACGGTCAATCATCTCTTTTCGAAGGGGCCCTGGCGAGGCCTGGAGTTAGGCAGCCGCCGACGGCCCGTCAATCACGAACCCGCCTCTCCCCGCAAGGCGGGCCGAAGCCGAGCGGTAAGGGCCAGCCAAGAAGCGTCTCCTTGGAGCAAATCGTCGGAACCATTGCTCATCATGCCGGACTTTGTGTCCCGGCCATCTACGTCTTTCTGCCCCTGCGCTTTCAGAGTGAATACCCCGGTATTCCGAAAGAGCCGTGGGAGCAGAAATTGGGCAAAGGCACTTGCGATTTTATTGAATGCCTGTACTAACATTGGAGCGGTAGAAGAGAAGCGGAAATGCTAACCCGACGACAATTCACAGCTGGCTTGTCTGCGACGGCGTTCTCGTTCGCTGCTGATGATAAAACATTCGCGCAGAATGCCATCACGGAGGCTCGAGTCGCGATTATCGACACACCATTAGATGTTATGCCTTATCTTCATGAGCTGAAAACAAGGGGCGTTGCCGTTGTTGGCCGATATTATGCGCGTAAACTGAACGTATCGGCTACGAAGCGTATAGCATTCAACAAGACGGACGGAGTACCGGAAGCGAAAGCCATAACCAACGCAGGAATCAACATCCTGTCGATCTATCAATACATGAGCGGCGGTAGTGGCAAAAAGTTCATGTACGGCCGTCCTGATACCGGCTCGGACCCGAAGAAAGAGGCGAGGGCAGACGCCGATGCCGCTTTGCAACAGGCGAGAATGGTTGACCAACCCAAAGGGACAGCAATCTACTTTGGCGTCGACTACGATTGTAGAGAGGGAGCAAAGGGGCCGCGAGGCAAACCCCAAATTGAGTTCGTCATGGATTATTTTCGCATTATAAACGCAATTGTCGGGCCACATTTCCGGATTGGAACATATGCAAACGGGTACGTGAACAAAGTTCTAAGAAGCGAAGGCCTCGTATCACTTTCGTGGGTTTCGCCATCACCATCATACGATCAAACGCCCGAGTTTCTGCGGGAAGGCGACTGGCATTTGTTTCAGAACCAGGTTGATCGTCGCTGGTTCGAAAAGAAACAGTGCCCTAGCGGTTTGGACGTCGACACGAACGTGCAAAGGCCGGATGCCGATGACATCGGATTCTGGGGCGGCGAGCCGGTTCGCCGGGAGAGAGTCACGGCAATTTTCAATGAACGCCGCTTCGTGGTGCGGAGTTCGCCTGTATACAAAGCGCCGGATGGACGAGAACCCATAGAGAAGCTGCGTTGTCGACAAAATGAGAAGACCAAGGCTTGGCGTTGGATCGACGAAAACAGAGTGGTGAAGTATCGCAACGTGAGAGTCATCGAGGATCTTGGAGAGTGGCTCGGCGTCGACATTAATGATGACGGCGTTCCAGACGGCTATTGCCGCGCGACGGCTTTTTCAAAGGGCCTCAGAGATATTCCGGACTATGAGTAGGATTCAGAAAAGCGACACAGCAGTCCATGTCTAGCAAGGCAGACGCTTGCCTAGCGAGCTAAGTTCGCCCGCTTAGAGGTACACTGCCCAGCCAATTCGCTCCCTACTCGGCGGCGTAGCGCGGCGCCGCGAGGGCAGCGGTCGAAGAAGTCGGCCGGTGATGGCGTCTCTCCCGCCCGGTGAGATCGGCATGAGGCACGCCCAACACGGTGATGACACACATGGCCGTCTGGAAGAGCTGGACGGCAAGAACGTCGATTACGAAAATCCGCGACGAGCAGTACCGGGGCAAGTCCACGACTGAGTCGCTCAACTTTCGATCACCGGGTATTTGCCCGGGTCGACCCCCACCATTCGCGCCGTGTCGCAGATGGCGCGCCAGGCGTCGTCGGGGAGCGGCACGCCGTTCGCGAGGCGCTCGGCCCTCATGCGGCGCTCGGGCTCGCCCGGGATCAGCACCTCGCCGCCGGGCGTCGCCGGGCGGGAGCTCTTGAAGAAGTCGATGTAGCGTTGAGCCTCCGCCGCATAGGACTCGTCCGTGCCGAAGACCGACGGGGCCATGTAGAAGGACAGCATGCCGTTGGCGAAGCGCGGCACGCCCGGGCCCGCGCAGCCCGAGCCCGTGAAGGCGCCGGCGAGGAGCTCGCACATGAAGGCGAGGCCCGACCCCTTGTGCTCGCCGAAGGCCCGGATCGCGCCCTGGCCCTTGCGGGCGTCCGGGGCCTCGTCCTCGCCCCACTGCCCGTAGAGGGTGCGCGGGTCGGCGGTGAGGCGCCCGTCCGGCTCGATGAGGCTCCCCTCCGGCAGCTTCTTGCCGCCGCGCGCCGCGACGAGAACCTTGCCCTCGGCGACGGCCGAGGTCGCGAAATCGAGGATCGCCGGCTCCGCCCCGGGCATCGGAAAGCCGATCGAGAACGGCGCCGTCGAGATGCGCCGGTCGACGCCGCCGAACGGCGCGACGAGCTGGCTCCCCGCCACGTTGACGAAGTGCACCGAGACGAGCCCGGCCTCGGCCGCCATCTCGGCCCACTCGCCGATGCGCCCGAGGTGCCCGGAGCTCTTCAGCGCCACGATCGCGGCGCCGGACTTCGCGGCCTTGCCCATCCCGATCCGCACGGCCTCGGGGCCGATCGACTGGCCGAAGCCGAAGCGGCCGTCGACGACCGCCATCGACTCGTTCTCGGTCACGATCTCGACGGTCTGGTTCTTGACGAACTCGCCCGAGCGCTCCCAGGCGACGTAGCGCGGCACCCGGATCACCCCGTGGCTGTCGTGGCCCGAAAGGTTCGCCCGCACGAGGTAGAGGGCGATCCGCCCGCTCTCGGCGTCCGAGCATCCCTCGGCGTGGAAGATGTCGTGGACGAGGCGTGTCAGGTCGTCGGCGCGGATCAGCATGTCTTCAAGGTTCCCCGCAGGAGGTGTCGGCCGGCTGAATGCACAGAAAAGCGGCGGATGGCCAGGGTTTTCATGGTCTTTCGTCGGAGGCGGGCGGACGTTCTCAAGGGAAGGCCCGCCGTGCTAGCGTCCGCTCAAGGTCGGCCCGACAGAAGCCGCCCGGAAACGCCCGAGACGATCCATGGCCAACGAAAACGAGCCTTTGCCCGCGCGTGCCGACGACGCCGGCCCGGACACCGCGGGCCTGCCGGCCGCGGCGGTCGTGGGACCGGACGAGGTCTCGACCGAGGCCCTGCGCAAGGCCGAGAGCTACGTCGAGGCGGAGGAAGGGGCGACGAACCGGCTCGCCGGCTGGGCCGGGCTCGTCACCACCTGCATCGCCGTCGTCATGTCGGCGTTCCATCTCTGGGCCGCCTACGACATCGTGCCGACGCAGGAGCTGCGCTACATCCACGTCGCCTTCGTCTTGGTGCTGAGCTACCTGCTCTTCCCCGTGGCGGTGCGCTTCCGCAACCGCATCCGCTGGTGGGACGTGATCCCGGCG
>DASVPW010000023.1:0-17715 GCA_036389455.1 Beijerinckiaceae bacterium | reverse complement strand
ACCGGCAGTGGATGATGTGGCAGTACACCACGACCGGCCGCGTGCCCGGCATCCGCGGCGACGTCGACCGCAACGCCTTCTTCGGCGGCGAGGCCGAATGGGCGAAGTTCCTCGCCACCGACTGCGACCCCCGCCACCACCACCGCCTCGCGGGGCAAGGGGTGTGCAACGGGAAGTGAGGGCACGGGCTGCCCAGGCGGCTTCGCGGCGCTCGCGCAGCAAGCGGCCTCCCCGCATCCCCTCTCGGCAGTGGCATCGACGAGGTGAGTCGGCTCCCGATCCTGCTCGCCGTAAAGCCGGATGCCCAGGAAGACGCCTGGAAGGCGTGCTCCTCGAAACCTTCCGGAAAAAAACCCGGCAAGATCCGGAAAAACTGCGGAAAAAATCCTGGAGTAGAAGCGCTCGCGAAAACGTCTTGTCCCGTCGAGGACGATGTCATGAGCAAGGTCGCCATCGCGGATGGCTTCAGGTCCGGCCGGCGCAGCCGCGCGGCCGGGGTCGGGCTTGCGCTGATCCTGGTGCTTGCGCTGTTCAGGAGCGCCGAGGCCGTTCCGCAGACGGCCGCGGCGAAGCCGCCCGAAACCCTGCAGGAGACGGGGCTCTACGCGGACTTCGCGACGCTCGAGGTCGATCCGGGGCACCTCGCCTTCTCGCCGCAGTATCCGCTGTGGAGCGACGGCGCCTTGAAGCGCCGGTGGATCTCGCTGCCGCCGGGCACCGCGATCGATGGCTCCGACCCGGAGGCCTGGGTCTTCCCGGTCGGCACGCGCCTGTGGAAGGAGTTCTCCTTCAATGGGCAGCGCGTCGAGACGCGCTACCTCGAGCGCCAGGCCGACGGATGGCGCTATGCCGCCTACGCGTGGAGCCCGGACGGCCGCGAGGCGCGGCTCGCACCGGAGCGGGGCAAGCGCGGCGCCTATCCTCTGGGCAAAGGGAAATCGCACACGATCCCTGGCGTCACCGACTGCAAGGCCTGCCACCAGGGCGGCCGCTCCGAGGTGCTCGGCTTCAGCGCGCTGCAACTGTCGCCGGACCGCGACCCCGGCGCCCCGCACGCCGAGGCCCGGCCCGAGCCGGGCGTCGACCTCGACTACCTCGTCGAGAAGGGCCTCCTCGTCGGGCTTCCGAAGCCGGAGACGCCGCCGCGGATCGCGGCGCGATCGGCGACGGAGCGGTCGGCGCTCGGCTATCTGCACGGCAATTGCGGGCACTGCCACAACGAGCAGGGTCCGTTGCAGAACGTCGGGCTTTTCCTGCGTCACGCGTTAGGGACGGAGGCTCGGCTTGCGGTCGCGAGCACCGTCGGCCGCGCGGTCAGGAAGCCGGCTCCCGGGCAGTCTCCCGACGCCGTGCTGCGCGTCGACCCCGGCCACCCGGAGCGGAGCGCCCTCATGCAGCGGGCCGGCTCGCGCTACGCCGCCCTGCAGATGCCTCCCCTCGGCACCGAGCTCGTCGACGAGGAGGCCTTAGGGGTGCTCCGCCGCTGGATCGCCGAGGCGGACGAATCGGGCAGGCAAACCCAGTAGAACCCATCAGCCATCAGGACCCATCGGGAAGGGAAAGGACCCCCAATGAATCGCATATCGTCGTTCGTGGTGGCGGCTGCCTTGCTGGCGCCCGGCGCCGTCGCGGCCCAGGACGCCGCCCGCGCGCAGGTGAAGCGGGGCGAGTATCTCGTCACGATCGGAAGCTGCCACGACTGCCACACGCCCCTCATGATGGGGCCCGGCGGCCCGGAGCCCGACATGAAGCGGGCGCTCTCGGGCCACCCGCAGGACTTCGCCATCACGGCGCCGGCCGCGACCTCGGGGCCGTGGATGGCCGTCGCCTCTTCGACCCTCACCGCCTGGTCGGGACCGTGGGGCGTGAGCTTCTCGGCGAACCTCACGCCGGACCCGGAGACAGGCGTGCTGCGGGACTTCACCGAGCAGCAGTTCATCCAGACCCTGCGCACCGGGCGTCACCAGGGGCAGGGCCGGCAAATCCTCCCGCCGATGCCGTGGCCGTTCATCGGGCAGATGACGGACGACGACCTCAAGGCCGTCTTCGCCTACCTGCGGCAGATCCCTGCCGTGCGGAACAAGGTGCCGGATCCCATCCCACCGGCGAATTGAGCGGGCGGGACGAGGAAGCCGGCCGATAATCGAGCTGCGCAAGACCGTGCTGGTGAAGGAGACGGTGCTCGCCGAAGCGGGCGCCGCGGCGGCCGCGCCGGTGACGCGGGCCGCGGGGATCGCGGTCCTGCGCAACCCGCTCGCCGGGCGGGGTCACGTCGACGACCTCTCGCCTCTCTTCGCTCTTGCCGAGGCCACGGGCGACACGCTCATGCCGCAGGTCGCGGCCCTCCTGCCGGGCCGGGCGGCGGCTTACGGCAAGGGCTGCATCGTCGGCGTCGCCGGCGACCTCGAGCACGGCGCGGCCCTCGTCCATACGCGGCTCGGGCGCCCCATGAGGGCGGCGGTCGGCGGCGGCGAAGCGATCATCTCGGCCTGCGTCAAGGTCGCGGCCGCGGGCGCCTCCATCGACATCCCGCTCGCCAACAAGGACAACATCTGGGCGTTCGACTTCATCGACACCATGACCGTCGCCGTCGCGGATGCGCCGCGGCCCGACGAGCTCGTCCTCGTCATGGCCTTGAGCGAAGGCGGGCGCCCCAATCCGCGCGTCGGCAAGGGACGGGTCTAGGCGGCAGGGCTGCCCTGCACCCCGCGCGCTGGCCGTCCGGCCCTCGACCGTGTAAAGCACAGGAGACCGCCGGAGAGGCCGGGATGCCGCCGCACAGCCTCGACGTGCCCTCCGTCGCCCGCCCTGCCCTGCCAGCGATCAGCCCGATTCTCCGCGCCATCCTCGCCCTCGCCGCCCCGACGAGCCTCGTCGCCGCGCTTCAAGTGGTCTCGCAGCTCGCCGAGACGTGGCTCGCCGCCCGGCAGGGCACGGCGGCGCTCGCCGGCTGGGCGGTGGTGCTGCCGTTCGCACTGCTTTTGCAGCAGATGTCGGCCGGCGCCATGGGCGGCGGCGTCGTCTCGGCGATCGCGCGCGCGCTCGGCGCCGGGCGGACGGACGAGGCCTCGGCCCTCGTGCTGCACGCGCTCCTCATCGCCGCCGCCGCCGGGGCGCTGTTCGTGCTGGCGCTCGCGGTCTTCCCCCGCGCCGTGCTCGGCCTCGTCGGCGGGCGTGAGGCGGCCGAAGCCGCGGCGGCCTACTCGATGATCCTGTTCGGGGCGGGCGCCGTCCCGGCGTGGCTCGCCAACACCCTCGCCTCGGTGCTGCGCGGCGGCGGCCGCCATGCCCTCGCGGCGCGGGTGCTCGCCCTCGCCTGGCTCGGCTATCCCGGCCTCGCCTGGGCCCTGATGGAGCCCGCGGGCCTCGGGCTGCCGGGCGCCGGCCTCGCCTTCGCCCTCGTGATGATCGCGGCGGCGCTCGCCATGAGTGCCGTCGTGTGGCGCGGCGGGGCCAGCTTCAAGCCGAGCCTGAAGGTCCGGCCGTCGGGCGCCCTGTTCCGCCGCATCCTCGCGGTCGGGCTCGTGGCGTCGGCGCTCGCCTCGGTCGCGAACCTGACCACGATCCTGGTGACGGCGCAGATCGCTTCCTACGGCACCGCCGCGGTCGCGGCCTACGGCATCTCGGCCCGGCTCGAGTTCCTGATGATCCCGATCGTGTTCGGAGTCGGCTCGGCGCTGACCGCCCTCGTCGGGCGCGCCGTCGGCGCCGGCGACTGGGCAACGGCGCGGTGCACCGCCTGGACCGGCGCGCTCCTTTCCCTGACGCTCGCGGCGGCGGTCGGCATCCCGGTGAGCCTCGTACCGGAGGCGGTCGCGCATGCCTTCACCAGGGACGCGGCGGTGGCGGAGATCGCCGCCCGCGCCGTCGCGTACGTCGGCCCGGCGCTCGTCGGCTTCGGCGCCGGCATGGCGCTCTACTTCGCCTCGATGGGCGCCGGCCGGATGCGCGGACCGGTCGTCGCGGCGCTCGCGCGGATTTCGATCGCGGCGGGCGGCGGCTGGGTGCTGGCGCACGGCCTCGGACTCGGCCTCGACGGCTATTTCCTCGCCGTCGCCCTCGGCATCACGGCCTACGGCGCCGTCACCGCGGCCTCGGTCCGCCCGGGGGTGTGGCCCGGGCGGGCGTGAGGATCAATCCGGCGCGAGCGTCTTCTTCAGGAAGCTGAAGCCCAGCGCCGAGAGGAAGGCGGCCTGCTCCTTGTTGGCGGCGCCGTGGCCGCCCTCGTCGGGCTCGTAGAAGAGCACCGGCTGTCCGAGCTCCATCAGCCGCGCCGCCATCTTGCGGGCGTGCCCGGGATGGACGCGGTCGTCGCGGCGCGAGGTGACGAGGAGGACCGGCGGATAGGCGCGGCCGGCCTTCAGGTTGTGGTAGGGCGAAAAGCCCTCCATGAAGGCCCAGTCGGCGGGGTCGTCCGGGTCGCCGTACTCGGCGATCCAGCTCGGGCCGGCAAGCAGCTTCGTGTAGCGTTGCATGTCGAGGAGCGGCACCGTGCACCAGACCGCGCCGAAGCTTTCGGGGTAGCGGGTCAGCATGTTGCCGACGAGGAGGCCGCCGTTCGAGCCGCCGTGGGCGGCAAGACGATCCGGGGTGGTCACGCCGCGGGCGACGAGGTCGCGGGCGACCGCGGCGAAGTCGTCGTGCGAGCGCGCCTTGCCTTCCCGCATCCCGGCCTTGTGCCAGGGCGCCCCGAACTCCCCCCCGCCGCGGATGTTGGCTATGACCCAGACGTTGCCCTGCTCGAGCCAGACCTTGCCGACCGCGCCGAGATAGGCGGGCCGCATCGGGATCGCGAAGCCGCCGTAGCCGAGGAGCATGGTCCGGCGCGGCCCGCCCGCCTCTCTCGGCCCGATCTGGAAGTACGGGATGCGCTCGCCGTCGGCCGCGACCGCCTCGTGCCGCGTGACGGCGAGGCCCGAGGCGTCGAAGACGGACGGCGCCTCCTTCAGGATCTCGATCCGCGCGTCGGCCGAGACGAGGGCGAGCTTCGTCGGCTCGACGTAGCTCGTGATCGAGAGCAGGAACTCGTCGGTGCGGTCGACGTCGCCGGCGTCGAGGGGCCAGGCGCCGACCTCCGCCTCCTCGGAGAGGCCGGCGAGAGGCTCCGTCGTCCAGCCGGCCTTGCCGGGCACGGCGAGGAGAATCCGGCTCGCGAGGTTGTCGAGCACGGTGAGCACGAGCCGGGTGCGGCCCCAGAAGAAGCCCGACAGGACCCGCCGCGGCCCGGGCCTGAACAGCACCGTGAAGTCGCGGCTGCCGGCGAGGAAGGCCGAGAAGGAGATCGCGAGCAGCGCGTCCGGCGGATGGACGGCATCCGGCAGGGCCCACTCGGACTTGAGCTTCACCACAAGCCAGTCCCGCTCGACCTGCCACTCGCTGTCGAGCGGCAGGTCGATCCGGGTGAGCGCCTCACCGTCGCGGCGCAGGAAACTCTCGCCCTCCTCGAAGGTGATCTGGCGGCGGTAGAAAACGCGCTCGAAGCCGGGCTCGCGGTCGACGTAGACGCCGGTCCACACGTCGTCCGCCTCGATCTCGAACTCGATGGGCGCCTCGGCGAAGGGCAGGCCGCGCCGCCAGCGCCGCACCGTGCGGGGGTAGCCCGAGGTCGTGGCGGCGTTCTCGCCCAGCGTCGTCGTGACGAGGAGCGTGTCGGCGTCTTCCCAGGCCGCTCCGCCCTTGGCCTCGTCGAGGGCGAAGCCGCCCTCGACGAAGCGCTTCTCCACGAGGTCGAACTCGCGGATCACGACGGCGTCGGCGCCGCCGCGGGAGAGGCGCACGAAGCCGAGCCGGTGCTCGGGCTCGAGGGTCGCGCAGCCGCCAAAGACCCAGTCTTCGACCTCGTCCCGGGCGAGCGCGTCGACGTCGAGAACGGTCTCCCAGGCGGGCTCGCTCCCGCGGTACTGGTCGAGGGTCGTGCGCCGCCAGAGCCCGCGCACGTGCGCCTGGTCCTGCCAGAAGTTGTAGACGTGCGCGCCCCGCCGGGTGACGAAGGGGATGTTCGTCGGCCTCGTCGAGATGTCGTAGATCGCGGCCTTGTCGGCCTCGAAGGCGGCGTCGCAGAGCGCCCGGCGCGTGATCTCGTTCTGCGCCCGCACCCACGCGAGCGCCTCCTCGCTCTCGACCGCCTCGAGCCAGAGGTGCGGGTCGGGCATCTCGCCTCGAGCATCGTTCATGCGGTCGAACTCCCGTCGGCAGCCGCGCGGGTTATAGGGCCGCCGGCCCTCGCCCGCGAGCCGGTAACGTTAAGGAAGCCCTCAAATTTCTGCCGTACCGTCCCTGCGATTGCTCCGCCAGGACGTTCTGCTCATGTCGTTCCCCTCATCGTTCCGCGACCAGGTCGAAGCGCGCCTTGCCGCCTTCGGCATCGACGCCGTTCTCCTTGCTGCCGTGCGCCGGCACGCGCCGCAGGTGCGGCGCGGCGCCGGCCCGGCCCTCAAGGCGCATTACGACGGCATCTGCCGGCACCCGGCCTACAAGACCTTCGCCGAGACCCACCGCGCGGCGCTCGAACCGATCGGCACCCGCCACTACGAGGCGCTGTTCGAGCACGGCTTCGACAACGCCTACCTCGCGCGCCTGACCGAGTTCGCCAAGGTCGAGCAGGCGAGCGGCATGGGTGCCCGCTCCCGGGTCACCATGGCGCTCACGATCCTGCAGCACCTCTTCGCCGAGATCGGCCGCGCCTATCCGATCGTCGGGCCGCGCATCGCGGGCGAGTGCACGCGGCTCGTCACCTTCCTGATGATGGACGTGCTCAACGCCATCGGCCTCGACCAGGCCGAGGGCCGGCGCTCGGTCGCGGAGCGCCACGCGGCCCTCGAAGGCTCGATCGACGACTTCGCCCGCGCCGTCGCCGACGTGTCGGGCTCGATCGAGCAGGCCTCCGGCATGCTGCGGGCCGCCGCCGAGGAGACGCAGGGCGCCTCGACGCTCGCGGCCGAGGAGGCGACCCGCTCGGAAGAGGCCTGCCGCCTCGCCTCGGAGAGCATCGTCGGCACGGCGTCGGCCGCCGAGGAGCTCTCGGCCTCGATCGAGGAGATCGGGCGCCAGTCCGGCCGCAGCCTCGACATCGCCGGCCACGCGGTGCAGTCCGCGAAGGCCGCCGAGGACGAGATGCAGAGCTTCGCCGAGGCCGCGAAGCGCATCGGCTCGGTCGTCGACCTCATCGCCTCGATCGCCGCGCAGACGAACCTTCTCGCCCTCAACGCCACCATCGAGGCGGCGCGGGCCGGCGAGGCGGGGCGCGGCTTCGCCGTCGTCGCCTCGGAGGTGAAGTCGCTCGCCGTGCAGACCAGCAAGGCGACCGAGGACATCGCCCGCCAGATCGCCGCCGTGCAGGATACCATGCGCCGCTCGGTCGAGCGCATCGGCGCCGTGACCGAGACCATCGGCGAGGTCTCGCGCATCGCCGGCGCGATCGCGACCGCGGTTACGCAGCAGAGCGGCGCCACCTCCCAAATCGCCGCGCAGGCCCAGGAGGCGGCCTCGCGCACCGACCACATCGTCTCCGCCTCGGTTCGGGTCCGCGAGGCCATGACCGGCGCCGACCGCGCGGCACAGAGCCTGCTCTCGGTCTCCGACGCCCTATCGCGGGATTCCGACTCCTTCGGGCAGCAGCTCGACACCTTTTTGGGCCGCGTGCGGGCGCTGTAGCCCTGTCATTCCGGGCGTTGCGCAGCGGCAAGCCCCGGAATGACAGCGGAGGCGCGTGACTCCCCGCTTTGGGCTGGTACAAGCGGGGTGACGACGCCAGCACGGGCCCCGCCATGATCCCGAACGCCGCCCGCGAGTTCGACTTCGACCTCGGCGACACCGCCGACGCCATCCGCGCGAGCGTGCGCGACTTCGCGCAGGACGCGATCGCGCCCAGGGCCGACGAGATCGACCGCACCAACACCTTCCCGCGGGACCTGTGGCCGCAGATGGGGGCGCTCGGCCTGCACGGCATCACGGTCGAGGAGGAGTACGGCGGATCGGGCCTCGGCTACCTCGAGCACTGCGTCGCCATGGAGGAGGTGTCCCGTGCCTCGGCCTCGGTCGGCCTCTCCTACGGCGCCCACTCGAACCTCTGCGTCAACCAGATCCGCCGCAACGGCACGGATGCGCAGAAGCGCAAGTACCTGCCGAAGCTGATCTCCGGCGAGCACGTCGGCGCGCTCGCCATGTCGGAGCCGGGCTCGGGCTCGGACGTGGTCTCGATGCGGACCCGCGCCGACAAAAAGGGCGATCGTTACGTCCTCAGCGGCTCGAAGATGTGGATCACTAACGGCCCCGAGGCCGAGACCCTCGTGGTCTACGCCAAGACCGACCCCGCCGCGGGCCCCCGCGGCATCACGGCCTTCCTGATCGAAAAAGGCATGAAGGGCTTCTCGACGCACCAGAAGCTCGACAAGCTCGGTATGCGCGGCTCCGACACCTGCGAGCTCGTGTTCGAGGACTGCGAGGTGCCGGAGGAGAACGTGCTGGGAGAGGTCGGACGCGGCGTGAACGTGCTGATGTCCGGCCTCGACTACGAGCGCGTGGTGCTGGCCGCCGGTCCCTTGGGGATCATGCAGGCCTGCCTCGACGTGGCGCTGCCCTATGTTCACGAGCGCAAGCAGTTCGGACAAGCCATCGGCTCGTTCCAGCTCGTCCAGGGCAAGCTCGCCGACATGTACGTGACCATGAACGCCTGCAAGGCCTACGTCTACGCCGTCGCCAAGGCCTGCGACCGCGGCGAGACCACCCGCGAGGACGCCGCCGGCGCGATCCTCTACGCCGCCGAGAAGGCGACCCAATGCGCGTTGGACGCGATCCAGCTCCTCGGCGGCAACGGCTACATCAACGACTACCCGACGGGGCGCCTGCTGCGCGACGCCAAGCTCTACGAGATCGGCGCCGGCACGAGCGAGATCAGGCGCATGCTGATCGGGCGGGAGCTGTTCGAGAGGACGGGTTGACGAAGCTGATTTGATTTAGCTGAACTGCATCAAGAGCCCCGGGGAGAGGCTTTTGAGCGGCTCGTGCGACAGATTCTAGTCACCATGGACCTTCAACCATCCTGGACAGGTCGTGGCGCGGATGGAGGACGCGACATGACAGTTATCGAAATTCAGTCGGGTCCGATTAGCCGGCGTCCAGTGACTTGGCTCGTCAGCTGTAAGGACCCTTCGCAATCCGGCCGGTCAGTCAAAGAGCAGGATGTTGGCGTCGGTTTGGACACAAAATCAGTTTCCCTAGAAGCGTCGCAGGCCACCTTGACCCTAGCGGAATGCATATCGACGCAGCTGACATTGATACCTCATCATTCTTCGGATCTGAGGGACTGAGGTTGACAGCATTGCTGTCACTCCCCATCCTCCCGCCATGGCCACCCTCACCATCCGCAACTTGCCCGACGAGGTTCGCGATGGGCTCCGCGTGCGCGCGGCCCAGAACGGGCGCAGCATGGAAGCAGAGGCGCGGGCCGTGCTCAGCGAAGCGATCGGGGCGAAGCCCAGGATGTCCAAGGAGGAGTACCAGGCGGTCATCGCGGAAATCCAGGCCGAGATGCGCCAGTTCGTGCGGCCCGGCCGCAGCCTCGTGGACGAGCTGATCGCGGAGCGGCGCTGGGAAGCCGCCTGCGAAGACGCCGAGATGAAGGGGCTACCGAAGCCGCCCCTGTCGGACTTCCTCAAGGATGAGTGACGTCGTCCTGGATTCGTCGGCCATCATGGCGGTCCTGAACAGCGAGCCAGGCCAAGACATCGTCCTCCCGCTCCTGCAGGGCGCGCAAGTGTCCACCTTGATCGTCGCCGAAGTCGCGACCGTCCTCGTCCGCACCGGATGGCGGCCCGAAGCCGCCGTCGACAGAATCGACGCCCTCGAGCTCGTCGCACACGACTTCACCTACGACCGCGCAGTCGCGGCTGGCCTCCTGATGGCGAGGACGGCGGACGCCGGCCTCTCGCTCGCCGACCGGGCCTGCGTCGCCCTCGCCCTCGAACTCGACCTGCCTGTGTTCACCGCCGACCGGTCCTGGGCCCTCGTCAAGAACCTGGACCTCGACCTGCACCTCATCCGCTGACCCGCCAAGGAACCACCGCATGCTCACCCTCTGGGGCCGCACGAACTCGATCAACGTGCAGAAGGTCATGTGGTGCATCGAGGAGCTGGGCCTGCCCTACCGGCGCATCGACGCGGGGCGGGAGTTCGGGATCGTGGACACGCCGGAGTACCGGCGGCTGAACCCGAACGCTCTCGTGCCGACGATCGAGGACGACGGCTTCGTCTTGTGGGAGTCGAACGCCATCGTGCGCTACCTCGCGGCGAAGCACGGCGCAGGGTCGCTCTGGCCCGACGACCCCCGCGCCCGCGCCGACGCCGACCGCTGGATGGATTGGCAGTGCACGGCCTTCACGCCGGCCCAGGGACCGGCCTTCCACGGCCTTGTCCGCACCGCGCCGGAGAGCCGCGACGCCGCCGCCATCGCCCAGTCGGTCGCCAAGAGCGAGCCCTTCGCGGCCCTCCTCGACGCGCACCTTGGCGAGCGCCGCTTCGTCACGGGCGACGCCTTCACGGTCGGCGACATCGCGGTCGGCGCCGCGGCGCACCGCTGGCTCAACCTCCCCACAGCCCGCGAGCGTCGCCCGAACCTCGAGCGCTACCACGCTCTGCTGCGCGAGCGCCCTGCCGCCGCGAAAGTCCTCGTCACGCCTATCACTTAAGACATGGCGGGCTTGCGCGGAAATGGGCACCATTGTCCGCCGCGGCGCGTTAGAGCGGCCGGGAGAGTTCGAGGAGTTCAAGCGTGGACCAGTTTGCCGATCCCCGGCGCGCGGCCGTCGCCGCCGCGCCCGAGCAGAGCTTCACGACTGAAGGCCTTGAGCCCTCGATGGTGCGTCCGAGCCGCGTCACGCGCCTGTTCATGGCCGTCGTCGCCTGGGCCGAGCGGCTGAACCTCAAGCATTCGAAGGTCGGCAACCCGCCAGTTTACGACAATGCCGCCTTCCCGTGGGTCGCCGAGGTCGAGCGCGAGTGGCGGCTGATCCGCGCCGAGCTCGACCGCGTGCTCGAGCGCCAGGCCGAGCTGCCGTCGTTCCAGGCCATCGCGACGGACGTGAAGACGATCACCAAGGACGACCACTGGAAGACCTTCTTCCTCGTCGGCTTCGGCGTGAAGTCCAAGCGCAACATCGCCCGCTGTCCCGAGACCTGGCGCATCGTGCAGAAGATCCCCGGGCTGAAGACGGCGATGTTCTCGATCTTCGAGCCCGGCAAGCACCTGCCGCCTCACCGCGGCCCCTACAACGGCGTGCTGCGCCTCCACCTTGCCCTGAAGGTGCCGCCGCACGCGCCCGGCGAGCTCGCGATCCGGGTGCGCGACCGGGTGTGTCATTGGGAAGAAGGAAAAGCCCTCGTCTTCGACGACGCCTACGAGCACGAGGCCTGGAACCACACTCAGGAGACCCGGGTGGTGCTGTTCGTCGACTTCGTGAAGCCCCTGCGCTTACCCGCGCGCCTCGTGAACTCGGTCCTCATGAACCTTGCCGTGTTCACGCCGTTCATCCGCGAGGGCATGGATGCGCATGAGGAGTGGGAGAAGCGCTTCTATGCCGAGGCCGAAGCCCTCCGGAACCGGGCTTGAGATGGCCGCCCCTGCGACCGTCGAGGCGCACGGCGCCGCGATCCCCGCGATCGGGCTCGGCACGTGGCAACTGCGCGGCGGCGAATGCGCGGTGGCGGTGCAGGCTGCGCTCGAGGTCGGCTACCGCCACGTCGACACCGCCTCCATGTACGGCAACGAGGAGGCGGTCGGGGCGGGCCTCAAGGCGAGCGGAGTCCCCCGCGGCGAGGTGTTCGTCACGACGAAGGTCTGGCCCGACGACCTCGCGCCGGCGGATCTCCGCCGCTCCGCCGAGGCGAGCCTGAAGTGCCTCGGGCTCTCGCAGGTCGACCTGCTGCTGATCCACTGGCCGAACTCAGGCATCCCGCTTGCCGGCACGGTCCGAGCCCTGTGCGAAGCGAAGCGCGCGGGGCTCGCCCGCCATGTCGGCGTCGCGAACTTCACCGTGCGGCTCCTTGACGAGGCGGTGCGGCTCGCGGACGAGCCGATCGTCGCGAACCAGTGCGAATACCACCCCTACCTCGACCAGGGCGCGGTGCTGGCCGCCTGCCGGCGGCACGGCGTCGCCTTCGTGTCCTACTGCCCGATCGGCAAGGCGCAGGTGCTCTCCGAGCCCGCGGTCCGGACGGTCGCCGCGGCGCACGGGCGCACCCCGGCCCAGGTCGTCCTGCGCTGGCACCTGCAGCAGGGCGTCGCCGCGATCCCGAAGTCCGGCAACAGAGCCCGCATCGCCGAGAATTTCTCGGTGTCCGGCTTCGCCCTCACGGACGACGAGATGGCCCGCATCTCCGGCCTCGCCCGCCGCGGCGGGCGCATGGTGGCGCCGTCGTGGTCGCCGCAGTGGGACGAGACGGCGTAAGCCGCCGGCCCTTGATCCCGGGCGGCGCCCGGCCCTAGAGCTTGCCGACCCCTCTCCCGAGATAGGCCGCCATGACCCTCGACAAAGCCATCGCCGACGCGCTCCGCGCCACCTCCACCGGCACCATCCACACGGTGCTCCTCAAGAAGGGCATCCGGCGCACCTGGATGCGCGGGCCGCAGCCGAGGTTCCATGCCGGGGAGCGGGCCGTCGGGCGCGCCTTCACGCTCCGCTTCGTGCCGGTCCGGGAGGACCTCGCGACGCCGGAGTCCTGGTCGTCGCCGCGCTCGACCAGGGGCGCGATCGAGGACATGCCCGAGGGCTGCATCGCGGTCGGCGACGCCATGGGCGTGACCGACGCCGGCATCTTCGGCGACATTCTTTGCGCCCGCATGAAGAAGCGCGGCGTCGCGGCGCTCGTCACCGACGGCGTCATGCGCGACGGCGCGGGCGTCGCCTCGACCGGCCTGCCGGTGTGGTGCGCCGGCATCGCGGCGCCGGCCTCGGTCACGGGCCTCACCTTCGTCGGCTGGCAGGAGCCGATCGGCTGCGGCGGCACCGCCGTGTTCCCGGACGACGTCATCGTCGCCGACGGCGACGGGGCGGTGGTGATCCCGCAGGCCCTCGTCGAGGAGGTCGCCAAGGCCGGCCCCGAGCAGGAGCGGCTCGAGGCCTGGATCATGAAGGAGGTCGAGCGCGGCGTGCCGCTGCCCGGCCTCTACCCGCCGAACGCCGAGACCAAGGCCCGCTACGAAGCCGAGACCCGCAAGGGCTGAGGCGGGCGAGCCGCACGCGGCCTTGACCCCGCCCCTATCGCGGACAATCGTCGCCCATGCGGACGCGCGCCCTCTCCCCTGCCCTCCTGGTCCTCGGCCTCGCCGCGCCCGCGCTCGCGCAGGCGCCGGGCCAGAACAGCGTCACGGCGGCGGACCGCGCCGCGATCGCGGCTTGCGTGCGCGAGTCGGGCGAGATGCCCCGGGCCTGCATCGGCACGATCGCGGTCGTGTGCGTGCGCCAGCCGGGCGCGCCCCGGGACGGGGCCGAGGTCGACTGCTCCAGGCGCGAGGCGGCGGTGTGGCGCGAGCGGCTCGACCTCGCGCTCGCGGCCTTCGCCCAGCGCCTCGAATCGGGCCCGCGCAGCCGGCTTGCCGCCCTGCAGCGGTCCTGGGAGGCCTACTCGGCCCAGAAATGCGCCTTCGCGGCCGAGGTCCAGCCGGCCGCGCGGGCGGCGGCCACGCAAGGCGCCTGCGAGCTGAGGGAGGTGGCCCTGCGGACCATGGAGGTCGAGCGGGCCCTGCGCCGCCAGGAGCGCCCCGAGCGCCCACAGGACCGCCGCCCGCAGCTCGAGCGCTGAGCGGCCGGTTCAAGCATGTTCTACGCCGCCTCGAAGGTGCTGTGGTTCCTCGCCACGCCCTCGAACCTCCTGCCGGCGCTCGGTCTTGTCGGCGTCGTCCTGATGCTCACGCGCCTGCGCCGCACGGGCCTCGCGCTCGCGCTCGTCGGCACCCTCGGCGTCCTCGCGGCCGGGCTGTCGCCGCTCGCGACGTGGGCCATCCTGCCTCTCGAGGAGCGCTTCCCGCCCTTCCGCGACGACGGCCTCGCCGTGGACGGCATCGTGGTGCTCGGCGGGGCGGTCGAGGCCGAGGAGACGCTCAAGCGCGGGCAGCTCACCGTGAACGAGGCGGGCGAGCGGGTGATCGCCCTCGGCGACCTCGCCCGGCGCCATCCGGCGGCAAAGATCGTCTTCTCGGGCGGCGGCGGGACGCTGCTGTTCGACGAGCCCGCCGAGTCGCAGGCGCTTGCCCGCTTCGCCGCGACCCTCGGCGTCCCCCGCGATCGCCTGATCCTCGAGGAGCGCTCGCGCACGACCCGGGAGAACGCGCTGTTCTCCCGCCCGCTTGCCGACCCGAGGCCCGGCGAGCGCTGGCTCCTCGTGACCTCGGCCTGGCACATGCCCCGCGCCATGGGCACGTTCCGGCAGGCGGGCTTCCCGGTGACGGCCTATCCGGTCGACTACCGCACTGCGGGCGCGAAGGACGCGGCGCGGCCCTTCGCCTTTACGGCGAACGGCCTCCGCCGCCTCGACATCGCCGTCAAGGAATGGCTCGGCCTCGCGGCCTACCGGCTTGCCGGCTACACCGACGCGCTGCTGCCGGGGCCGTGACCAATGGCTCCGGAGAGGTCGGTCGGCGGAGGCTGCGGACGAACGGATAGAAGAGAGGAATTCCGCGCCTACGACCCTCCTCGCCGCGCCGCCCGCCAGAGCAGCCATTGCTTGCGCCATTGCGGCAGCTCGACGACCGTCCGGAACGGGTCGTAGCCGCGGCGTTCCATGCCTCGGAGGTAGGGCTCCACAAGGGCGGTGGGGAGGAAGGCCGGGGCGACGGCGGGCGGAACGGTCGCCCGCAACCCGTGAGCGCGGCGCAGGTGGCCGCGGGCAAGCGCGCGCAGCTCGGCGAGGGCCGCGAGGAGCCCCGGGCATCCCCGCCCATGCACGATGGCGTCCCGGGAGACGCCGTGGCGCGCGAAGACCTGCATCGGCAGGAAGACCTGGCCCCGCCTCGCGTGCCAGGGGAAGGCGCGCAGGAGGCCCGCGACCGCGTAGGCGACGCCGGCGTGGCCGGCGGCATCGGCGGCGCCGGGGTCGGCGCCGTCGTTCAGGATCAGGCTCGCGAGGCGGACGAGCGCCGAGGACGTCTCGCCGGCGTAGCCCTCGAGCTGGTCGAGGGTCGGCATCGGGTCGTCGTAGAGGTCGAAGGCGCGGGCGTCGACGAGGTCGACGAGGGCTTGGCGGGGCAGGCGGAAGCGCACGATCGTGTCGTCGAGCGCCGCCGCGACCGGGTTGCCGCGCACGTTGCCGCGCGCCTCGCCCTGGAGGGCGTCGCGCCACCATTGCAGGCGGATCTCGCCAAGCGCCGGGTCCGAGACGCTGTCGCGGACGCGGGCGACCTCGAGGCTGAAGGCATAGAGCGCGAACAGGTGCCCACGCTTGTCCGCCGGCGCGAACAGGGAGGCGAAGAAGCGGTCCGGGTCGACGGCGCGGACGAGGGATTCGCAGTGGGCGAAGGGCCAGGCGGGGTCGGCGGACAGCGCCGTCACGCCACCGCCACCAGCGCGGCCGCGACCTTGCGGTTCTCGGCCGCCAGCACGTTGTAGGTACGGGCGGCGGCGCCGGTCTGCATCGCGTCGACGCCGATTCCGGCCTCCCGGAGGCGCGCGCGCAGCTCGTCCGGAAGGAGCGCCGGATCGCGGCCGGTCCCGATCAGGAGCACGTCGATATCGGCGGCCTCGGCGAGCACGGGCGCGAAAGCCTCTTCGGAGAAATCCGCCGGCGAGCGCACGCCCCAGGCCCTGATCCCGGACGGCAGCGCCAGGATCGAGCCCCGGTGCGACATGTCGGCGAAGCGGAAGCCGCCGGCGCCGTAAGCGTCGATCAGGTGCCGGCCGGGGACGAAGCCCTCGTGGATGCGGCCGGCCAAGGCCCCCTCCGCTCTACTCCGCCGGCTGGGGCACCCGGGCGCCCCGGGCCGGCGCCTCGGCCCGCCCGATCGCGCCGATGTAGATCAGCACCGGCGAGGAGATGAAGATCGCCGAATAAGTGCAGACCACGACTCCGAACAGCATCACGAGGGCGAAGCCCTCGATCGCCGTGCCGCCGAACAGCACGAGGGCGAGGAGCGACAGGAACGCCGTCGTCGCGGTCATCACGGTGCGCGACATGGTCGAGTTGATCGATAGGTTCAGAAGCTCCTCGGCCGGCATCGCCTTGTAGCGGCGAAGCAGCTCGCGGGTGCGGTCGAACACCACGACGGTCTCGTTGAGGGAATAGCCGACGATGGTCAGGATCGCGGCGATCGAGGTCATATTGAACTCGATCCTCGTCACGACGAAGAAGCCGAGCGTCAGCACGATGTCGTGCAGCGTCCCGACGATCGCCCCCATGGCGAGCTCGCGCTCGAAGCGGAACCAGAGATAGAGCAGCACGGCGAGGACCGAGAGGATGACGCCGATGGTGCCGCTCTGCACGAGCTCGCCCGAGACGCGGGGGCCGACGGTCTCGACGCGGCGGAACTCGTAAGCTGCCTCGAAGGCGTCGCGGGCCTTCTGCACGACGGCGCTCTGGGCCGCCTCGCCGCCGGCCTGCAGCGGGAACCGCAGCGACAGGCCGCCCTGGTTGCCGAACTCCTGCACCTCGGCCTCGCCGAAGCCGAAGGCGTTCGCCGTGGTCCGGACCCCATGGACATCGGCCTGGCCGGAGCGCGCCTGCAGCTCGATCAGGGTGCCGCCCTTGAAATCGATGCCGAAGTTCAGCCCGACCGTCAGGAACAGGACGACGGTGAGGAGCGAGAGGAAGGCCGACAGCGGGAACGTCACGCGCCGGAAGCGCATGAAGTCGAACCGCGTGTCGTCGGGCCAGATGCGAAGGAGGCGCACGGTCTCAAGAACTCCGGGTCAGAACGGCAGCGCCTTCGGCCGGGCATAGTGATACCACAGCGCGATCATCATGCGCGTGAGGGTCACGGCCGTGATGACGGTCGTCAGGATGCCGAGGATGAAGACGACGGCGAAGCCGCGCACCGGCCCCGATCCCATGAAGAACAGGATCACGGCGGCGATCGCCATGGTCGAATTCGAGTCGATGATCGTCGCGAAGGCGCGGTCGAAGCCGGCCTGGATCGCGGACACGATCGAGCGCCCGGCGTGGACCTCCTCGCGGATGCGCTCGTAGATCAGCACGTTCGAGTCGACCGCGGTGCCGATGGTGAGCACGATGCCGGCGATGCCGGGCAGCGTCAGCGTCGCCTGGAGGATCGACATCAGGCCGAAGATCAGCCCGACATGCACCATGAGGGCGATGTTGGCGAAGAAGCCGAACAGGCCGTAGGTCGCGAACATGAACACGACCACGAAGGCGGTCGCCACATAGGTCGCGAGCTTGCCGGCCTCGATCGAGTCGCGCCCGAGTCCCGGCCCGACCGTGCGCTCCTCGACGATCGTGAGCTTCGCCGGCAGGGCGCCGGCGCGCAGCAGCACGGAGAGGTCGTTCGCCTGCTGCACCGTGAAGCGACCCGAGATCTGGCCGGAGCCGCCGGTGATCGGCGAGAGGATGCGCGGCGCCGAGATCACCGTATTGTCGAGCACGATGGCAAGCAGCCGCCCGACGTTCTCGGAGGTCGTCTGGCCGAAGCGCTGGGCGCCGCGGATGTTGAACTTGAAGTTGACGATCGGCTCGCCGGTGCGCTGGTCGAAGCCGGGCTGGGCGTCGGTGAGG
>DASVPW010000022.1:0-1768 GCA_036389455.1 Beijerinckiaceae bacterium | reverse complement strand
AGCCCCGGCTCTCGCCGGGGCTTCTCGTTCACGCGGGCGCTCAGGCCGGGGCGTTAACGCCGAGCGTCCTCGCCCTCGTAGGTGAAGATGTCCCGGTCCTTCGTCTCGGGCACGAACAGGAGGCCGATCACGAAGGTCATGAGGGCGACCACGATCGGGTACCAGAGGCCCGAGAAGATGTCGCCGGTCGCCGCCACGATGGCGAAGGCGGTGGGCGGCAGGAAGCCGCCGAACCAGCCGTTGCCGATGTGGTAGGGCAGCGACATGCCGGTGTAGCGGATGCGGGTCGGGAACAGCTCGACCAGCATCGCGGCGATCGGCCCGTAGACCATCGTCACGTAGATGACGAGGATCGTCAGGATCAGGACCAGCATCGGCTTGTTGGCCTTCGCCGGGTCGAACCCCGCCGGATAGCCCGCGGCGCGGATCGCGTCCGTCATCTCCTTCGTCAGCGCGTCGGTCTTGGCCTTGGCCTCGGCGGCGGGCAGGCCCGTGAGCTCGACGCCCTGGATCACCTTGTCGCCGATCTTGACCTGCGCGAGCTGGCCCGCCGGCGCCGACTCGTTGCGGTAGTTCACCGAGTTGCGGGCGAGGAACGACTTCACCACGTCGCAGGAGGTGGTGAAGGCCGCCGTGCCGACCGGGTTGAACTGGAACGAGCAGCGCGACGGGTCCGCCGTCACCGTCACCGGGGCGCGCTCCTGCGCCGCGACGAGGTCGGGGTTGGCGTAGCGGGCGAGCGCCCCGAACAGCGGGAAGTAGGTGATCGCCGCGATGAGGCAGCCGGCCAGGATGATCGGCTTGCGGCCGATCTTGTCCGACAGCCAGCCGAAGACGATGAAGAACGGCGTGCCGATCGCGAGCGAGAGCGCGATCAGGATGTTCGCCGTGGTGCCGTCGACCTTCAGGGTCTGGGTGAGGAAGAACAGGGCGTAGAACTGGCCCGTGTACCACACCACCGCCTGGCCGGCCGTGCCGCCGAGGAGCGCGAGGATCGCGACCTTGGCGTTCTCCCAGCGCCCGAAGGCCTCCGACAGCGGCGCCTTGGAGCCCGTGCCCTCGGCCTTCATCGTGGCGAAGGCGGGCGTCTCGGCGAGCTGCAGCCGGATCCAGATCGACACCGCGAGCAGGAGGATCGAGACCAGGAACGGCACGCGCCAGCCCCAGGCCGCGAAGGCTTCGGGCGTCATGGTGAGGCGCAGGCCCAGGATGACGATGAGGGACAGGAACAGGCCGACGGTCGCCGTCGTCTGGATCCACGAGGTGTAGAAGCCGCGCCGGCCTTGCGGGGAGTGCTCGGCGACGTAGGTCGCGGCGCCGCCGTACTCGCCGCCGAGGGCGAGGCCCTGCAGGAGGCGGCAGGCGATGAACAGGACCGGGGCCGCGATGCCGATCGTGGCGTAGCCCGGGAGCAGGCCGACCACGAAGGTCGCGACGCCCATGACGGTCATCGTGACGAGGAAGGTGTATTTCCGCCCGATGAGGTCGCCGAGGCGGCCGAAGAACAGCGCGCCGAAGGGGCGCACCGCGAAGCCGACGGCGAAGGCGAGGAGCGTGAAGATGAAGCCGGCGGTCGGATTCACGCCGGAGAAGAAATTCGCGTTGATATTCGCGGCGAGCGATCCGGCCAGGTAGAAATCATACCATTCGAAAATCGTGCCGGTCGAGGAGGCGAAGATGACCTTCTTCTCCTCGCGGCTCATCGGGCGCGCCGCGGGCGCGGTGGTTATCGTTGCTGTGCTCATGGAGTTCCTGCCCTACTCATCTC
>DASVPW010000021.1:0-20055 GCA_036389455.1 Beijerinckiaceae bacterium | reverse complement strand
CAAGGCGGCCTGAACCCGAAAGGCGGCGAAGCCGCAAGGCGGCGTAAAGCCGCCATCCGACAACCCCCGTCCTGGGGCGCCGGCGAAGGCCGGCCTCGCAGGATGATCCCGTGAAACTCCACGCAACCCTCCGGGGCTGCTGCTCGCGCCTCGGACGAGGTTCGAGACTGAAAGGACAATGGCAATGGCTGCCAAGGACGTGAAATTCTCAACCGACGCGCGCGATCGTATGCTCCGCGGTGTCGAAATCCTGGCCAACGCCGTGAAGGTGACGCTCGGCCCGAAGGGCCGCAACGTCGTGCTCGAAAAGAGCTTCGGCGCTCCCCGCATCACCAAGGACGGCGTGACGGTCGCCAAGGAGATCGAGCTCTCCGACAAGTTCGAGAACATGGGCGCCCAGATGGTGCGCGAGGTGGCCTCGAAGACGAACGACATCGCCGGCGACGGCACCACGACCGCGACCGTGCTCGCGGCCTCGATCATGAAGGAGGGGATTAAGCTGGTCGCCGCCGGAATGAACCCGATGGATCTGAAGCGCGGCGTCGACATCGCCGTGACTGCGGTCGTGAAGGACATCGAGCGCCGCTCAAAGAAGGTGCAGTCGTCCGAGGAGGTTGCCCAGATCGGAACCATCGCCTCGAACGGCGACCTGTCGATCGGCGAGATGATCGCCAAGGCGATGAAGAAGGTCGGCAACGAGGGCGTCATCACGGTCGAGGAGGCGAAGACCGCCGAGACCGAGCTCGACGTCGTCGAGGGCATGCAGTTCGACCGCGGCTATCTCTCGCCGTACTTCGTCACCAACGCCGAGAAGATGGTAGCCGAGCTCGACGACCCCTACGTCCTCATCCACGAGAAGAAGCTGTCGTCGCTCCAGGCGATGCTGCCGATCCTCGAGGCGGTCGCGCAAAGCGGCAAGCCGCTGCTCATCGTCGCCGAGGACGTCGAGGGCGAGGCGCTCGCGACCCTCGTCGTGAACAAACTGCGCGGCGGGCTCAAGGTCGCGGCCGTCAAGGCGCCGGGCTTCGGCGACCGCCGCAAGGCCATGCTCGAGGACATCGCGATCCTGACCCGCGGCACGGCCGTCTCCGACGACCTCGGCATCAAGCTCGAGAACGTGACCCTCGACATGCTCGGGCGCGCCAAGCGCGTGCGCATCGAGAAGGAGAACACCACGATCATCGACGGCGCCGGCAAGAAGGCGGAGATCGAGGCTCGCATCGGTCAGATCAAGGCGCAGATCGAGGAGACGACCTCGGACTACGACCGCGAGAAGCTCCAGGAGCGTCTCGCCAAGCTCGCGGGCGGCGTCGCGGTGATCCGCGTCGGCGGCGCGACCGAGGTCGAGGTGAAGGAGAAGAAGGATCGCGTCGACGACGCCATGCACGCGACGAGAGCGGCCGTCGAGGAGGGCATCGTGCCGGGCGGCGGCGTCGCGCTGCTGCGGGCCAAGGCGGCGATCGGCAAGCTCACGAACGACAATCCGGACGTTCAGGCCGGCATCAACATCGTGCTGCGCGCCATCGAGGCTCCGATCCGGCAGATTGCCGAGAATGCCGGCGTCGAGGGCTCGATCGTCGTCAGCCGGGTTCTGGCCAACAAGTCGCAGAGCTTCGGCTTCGACGCCCAGAGCGAGGAATATGTCGACATGCTGAGCGCCGGCATCGTCGATCCGGCCAAGGTGGTCCGGGTCGCGCTCCAGGACGCCGCCTCGATCGCCGGCCTCCTCATCACCACCGAAGCTATGATCGCGGAGGCGCCGAAACGCGACAGCGTCCCCGTGACGCCGGGAGGCGGCGGTGGAATGGGAGGAATGGACTTCTAGATCGGGGCCACGCAGACCGAAGGAGAAGGCCCCGGCCAAATGCCGGGGCCTAATTCGCTCCACAACTCCGGCTGAGTTCGTTTCTTGCAGTCTTGAGAGGGGTGCGCGGAAGGCCCGCGGCCTCGGCTCGGAACTGCTTCGATAGCGCTGAGTTGTACCCCCACGATCTCGCTGGGCAACTGCCTGCCGTACGGCGGTGCGCTCACCTCGGATGCACTCAAAAAAATTGCCGCCCTGACCGTGAGCGATGTAGGGCGGCGGCAGCCCCAGCGAGTTCGTTGAGCCCAATCCGGGCTTCAATCCCGAAAAGAGATCACCCAATGACAAATCGTGTACTCACGGCTGTTGCCGTGCTCTCATTCCTGGCGTTTCCTGTCCTAGCCCAGGCGCAGTCCGGTGGGGCCGCGGCGGGGGCTGCCACGGGGGCAGTGGGAGGTGCCATCGTCGGCGGCCCGGTTGGAGCGGTAGTTGGAGGCGTCGGCGGAGCGATTGTTGGCGGCTTGGCCGATGACCAGCGCCCCCGGTTTCGGCAGCACGTCGTCCAGCAGCGCCCGCAGTCCTACCGATACCAGCAGGAGGTAAGCGTTGGAGCGGTCCTGCCGTCCAGCGGCGTGACCTACTACGAGGTGCCCGCCGAATACGGCGTTCGCGACTACCGCTACACGGTCGTGAATGACCGGACAGTGCTGGTCGATCCTCGGACACACCGGGTCATTCAGATCGTCGAGTAGGCTCCATCGAACGGCGGCGCGAGCCGCCGTTCTCGTATCCAGGCCTTCGGCCGCTCGCACTCGCAACGACGCGCTCTTACGCGCTGAGGCGCTTCAATTGCCACATCCCCGAGCAGAACCGGCAGTAGGAGACGACTGGCGCTCTCACATCGGGGAAAAATCCAGCGCCGGCTCAGTCGATCTGGTTCGCGCCCGCGAACATGGCCGCGGTCGCGATGCGAAGACCCCGGAGCAGATTCCGGCACGCGGGTGGAGCGATATCGTTTACCGAGTGTTCTGGGCGATTTCTGCAGACCGGATTCTCTCGACGGCCGGGGGCGTTGCCTTCTTCGCCCTTCTAGCCGTCTTCCCTGGGATTGCGGCTACCGTTTCACTCTACGGGCTTTTCGCCGACGCAAGCACCATAGGCAATCATTTAGTTCTCCTCGCGGGCATATTACCGACCGGGGTCCTTGCTCTTGTCGCAGATCAAATCGCCCTGGTCTTACAACAGCGGAGCGGGACGCTTGGGACGGCATTCCTTGCCGCTCTTCTCGTTGCTCTGGTGAGTGCAAACTCTGGCATCTCGGCGCTGTTCGACGCCCTTAACGTGGTCTACGGGGAGAAGGAAAAGCGGAGCCTCGTCCGTCTGTACGCCATCACGTTCCTGTTCACGCTCGCAGGAATCCTGCTCATCGTACTGGCGATCATCGGGGTCGTCGTTCTGCCGCTCGTGCTGAAGTTCGTCGGCCTTCCGACCACAACGGAGCGGCTCCTGGCTATCCTGAGATGGCCGATCCTGTTCGCGACGATCGCCTCGAGCCTCGCTTTCATTTACCGCTATGGCCCTAGCCGACGAGACGCCAAGTGGCGGTGGGTAACGTGGGGAAGCCTCGTGGCAGCGATGATGTGGATCGCTGCATCGATGCTGTTTTCCTGGTATGTCGCCACCTTCGACAGTTACAACCGGCTTTATGGTTCCCTCGGTGCCGGCGTTGGCTTCATGGTTTGGTTGTGGGTCTCCGCAGTGATCGTTCTATTCGGCGGTGAGATAAACGCGCAGATGGAGCACCAGACCGCTCGCGATACGACGGATGGGGGACCCAGGCCGCTCGGCTCACGCGGGGCGGTAATGGCGGATCACGTGGGAGCGCGTCACACGTGGTGATCCGGTAATCTCCCGCGGTCGGGCTCGCGAGCGTACCCTCAATGCATCTGGGCTCAAGGTGTTAGGCAGCGACGAACGCGCTGCTCTCAAGCAGTGGAACGCTCACTGCCTTCGATTCAACCGGTCCGGACGTTTGCGCTTCCTCCAGGCACGCCTGCACGGTCGCCCGAAGATTGGTTGCAAGGACATCAGCCTTGGTGCCCTCCCGCAGCTGTTCCGTCAACTTTGCTGAAGCATCCCAGAACGACCTTCACGCCCGGCAGCTTCCGTCGCAACCGCCGGACGGCGTAGCGCATGTGGGCTGGGCTTGTCGCGTCAAGGAAGCACAGGCAGGCCAGGGCCACGCCCTTCACCTCGAGCCGGGAGATATTCTGAGTCGAGAGGGTGCCGGCGCCCTCCACCCTTACTCCCAATCCATGCTTTGTCAGAAGCTGGGCCAGCATCATTGCGGCACCTTCGTCCAAGGCGCTCTGGCCCGCGATGCACAGCACGGGCGCCTCGGCTTGGAACTCCGGCTTGAGATCCGAAGCCGCCAGGACGCGCAAGTCAATGGAAGCGCTGTTCTCGTGCGTTGCTTCCACGGCGGCTGCTGCCTCCGGGTCACCGGTCGTCCCGCTTTCGGGTATCGAGTCGTCATGGTCCGAAAGGTCGTCGACGACCTCCGCGACGGTGTCGCGGATCCGGATCAGCCTTTCGTCGTCGAGCACTCCCCGCACGGCGTCTATTCGGGCAAGCCGTAACCCTTCCAGCGCGACCTCGTCATAGTAGGCCGACAGGGAACGTTCCTTCAGAACCTCTTCGGCTTTCTCGGCTGCCTCGGCCGGATCGCCCGCGAGCATCCGCTGATAGAAGATCTCGGCAGGCGAGAGCGCCGGCCGGTCGCCCAGCATGACGTCCAGGAATTCCAGTCGCTCGACGTGCCGGCCGAGCACCACAAGGCAGACCGTGAGGGGCGTCGCCAGAACGAGGCCAACCGGTCCCCACAGCCAGGTCCAGAATGTAGCCGAGGCGACGACCGCAACAGGCGAGAGCCCGGTCGAGTGGCCGTAGACCAGCGGCTCGACCACGTGCCCGGCGATCGGCTCCATGATCAAGAACAACGCGGCGGTCCAGATCAGCATCGACCAACCCGGGTCGACCGCCGCCGCAAGCGCCAGCGGGAAGACAGCCGAGATCAGCGCGCCGACATAGGGCACGAAGCGGAGCACGCCGGACAGGATCCCCCACAGCACTGGGCTCGGCACTCCGATCATCCACAGGCCGATCCCGATCACGATCCCGAAGGCCGCATTGAGGGCGAGCTGGGTTAAGAACAGGCTGCTGAGACGTCCTGCTGCGTCGTCGAGCGCCGCAGTCGTCTTTTGCAAGTCGTAAGCTCCGGCGAGCCGAATCAACCTATTTCTTAGATCCTCCCGTTGCAGCAAAATGAATATCACGAAGATCAACACGATTCCCGTGGTGGCGAGCGGCTGGATGAGGGGCGTGATGAATGCCCTCAGGGTCTGCAGCGCGCCGGGATCCGGCTGCCGTAACTCCACCGGAATGGGTCGGATCTCTCCGCTGCTTGGAGCTGTATTCGCTCGGCCCGTTCCGAGCGGACCGGCCGGACGCGGCAAAGTCGCCGATGGTCTGTCCAATTCCTTGCCGAGGTCCTGAAGTACATCCGCGGCGCGTTCGAGAGCGCCGCTGCTCGCGGCCGAGCCACGCAACGAGGCAATCTTTTCGCGCATTGTGCTCTGGTAGCGCGGCAGATCACCTGCAAGCTGCGTAACCTGCGTGGCCATAAGCCCAGCGATCCCAGAGATCGCTGTGAACGCCACGAGGACGACGGCGAGGACGGCGATCACGCGGGGCACACGGGCGCGCTGGAGCAAGCGGATCAACGGGGCAAGCACGAAACTGAGCAGAACCGCGAGCGCCACCGGCACGAAAACCTCGCGCCCCACATAGAGCGCCGCGATGATGAGCGCGGCGACTCCCAGCGGTCCGAGTCCTGACGCCGCGGGCAGCGCCGACACCTCGGGAGCGATGAGATCGCCATGGGCCGAAGTTGGTTTAGCAGTCTTGCTCATTATCCCCTTTACCGTGAGGCATCTCTTGGCGCCGTAAAGCGGCGCATTCGCGCGACGGTCAAAAGTGTAACTCGCTCGTGTGAAGTTCGATCCAGGGGAGCGGCGTCCGGTGTTGTCGTAGTTGCGCCATCTCGAGGGTAGGCACTCGCGAAGCGCATCGTCAGCTTCAAGCGCGCTGGCGCGACTTGCGCATTCACAATGTCCGTGTTGGGTCAGATCCTTCATTCACGGCCGGTCGCGAACGTCCGCTTCCTGCCTTAAGCGGACCCAAGCCTCACGTCCGCTTCGTGCGGGGAGCGGACCCTCGATCCGGTTGCCATACGCAGGCGGGCTGCCCGGCCAGGTTGCTCCGCCAACGAATGACTTAGGCTGCCGTGAAGATCGGGAACCCGGCGTACGCCCGCGAGAGGGCCTAAGCACGTGGGGAGCCTCCGCCGCCCGACGCCCGCTCCTGCTGAAGCGTCATGCAGCGCGGTACAGGCCTTCGCCTCGTTCTTGTCGAAGCTCAAGAACTTCAGGCCAATGGCTTCGAAGAGGTTTTCGCCGCGTAGCCGCCTGCGGTCGAATCCCGCACGAACGCTGTACCCCAGCAGCGCGGCGTGAATGATCGCAGCGGCTTGCTCACGCGAGTAGAACCGCCTCACCTCCGGGCCGTACCGGGTTCCACGCCGGCCTTTCGCCGCGCGCCTTCTGGCATTCCGTAGCGCCGCCCGCGAATGGCGCGAGCACTGACTGCCTCATGGCTGTTGACACTCGTTCGGCCCTCGGCTTCGCTCGCGACGGTCACGGAGGGCGTCTTGGAGCTGAGGGCAAGAGGTCCGAAACGAGGGCGCGTCTCGCCGGCGGCGTGGCTCGTTGCGCCGGCGGGCCTGTTCTTCCTCGCCTTCTTCCTCCTGCCGTTCGGGCTCATGGCGCTCTTCAGCGTCCTCACCGGAAACCCCTGGCAGCGGCCGAACGTCGGCTTCACGACTCGCCACTACGAGCGCATCGTCGAGGACTCGCTCTATGTGGAGTCGCTCCTGTCGACCTTGAAGATCGGGGCCGTCACGACGCTGTTCTCCCTCCTCCTCGGCTACCCGATTGCCCACTGGCTCGCGCGGATCCGCTCCCGGACCGGGCACGCGCTCCTGCTCATGGCCGTGATCGCGCCGATGCTCACCGGCATCGTGGTGCGCACCTTCGCCTGGATCACCATTCTGTCCGACCGGGGCGTGATCAACGCGATGCTCGCGGGCCTCGGCCTGATCGCGGCGCCGCTACCGCTCATGTACAACGAGCTCGGCACCACCATCGCACTCGTGCACATCTACGTGCCGTTCATGGTGCTGACGCTGGCCGGCGTGATCGGCGCCATAGACGAGCGCATAGAGGAGGCGGCGATGAGCCTCGGCGCGAGCCCGCTCCGTGCCTTCCTCGAGGTCACGCTGCCCCTGAGCCTGCCCGGCATCATGGCCGGCTCGCTCCTCGTCTTCGCCCTCGCGATCTCGGCCTACGTGACGCCCTATCTGATGGGCGGGCAGCAGGTGCTGACCCTGCCGATGCTGATCTACCAGCAGGTCGCCGCGACCTTCAACGCGGCCTTCGCCGGGGCGCTGGGGGTGCTGCTCCTCGTCGTCTCGATCGCCCTCGTCGTCGCCTACAACCGCGTCCTCAACCGTCTCGCCGGCCGGGAGGACCTGGCGTGAGCGGCGGCGTCTCCTTCGGCCGCCTCGCGTATCTTAGCGCGAACGCGCTCGTGCTCGTGTTCCTCCTCGGGCCCCTGGTCGTGGTCGCGGTCTTCGCCGTGAACCCGACGCCGTTCATCCAGTTCCCGCCGGTCGGGGTGACGACGCGGTGGTTCCAGAAGTTCTTCGCGAGCCCCGAGTTCGTGAACAGCCTGATCCTGTCGCTCGAGGTCGCGGCGGCGACGGTCGTTCTCGCGATGTTGATCGGCGCGAGCGCCGCGCTCGCGCTGGCGCGCGGCGGGCTGCCCGGCGCGCGGGTCCTGACCGCGCTCTTCCTCGCACCGCTGATGCTGCCCGCGATCCTGACCGGCCTTGCCCTGTTCCAGCTCGTGCTCTCGCTCGGACTCGGCCGCCCGACCTGGGCGCTCGTGATGGGCCACACCCTCGTCGCCGTGCCATACGTGATCCGCACCACCCTCGCGGTGCTCGCCGACTTCGACCGCCGCATCGAGGAGGGTGCCGCGAGCCTCGGCGCGCCGCCCTTGCGGGTCTTCACGGAGGTGACGCTGCCGCTGATCCGGCCGGGCGTCATCGCCGGCGGCATCTTCGCCTTCATCGTCTCCTTCGACCAGTTCCCGATCTCGCTGTTCCTCGTGACGCCGAACCGGGAGACGCTGCCGATCGTCATGTTCAACTACATGAAGTTCGACCTCGACGGCACGATCGCCGCGGCCTCCATGGTCTCGATCCTGCTGGCCCTTGCCGTCGTGCTCGCGATCGACAGGCTTGTCGGACTGCGCGCGACGATGAAAATATGAGCCCCCACGGGAGACCCGCCATGGCACCGACCCTCACCCGCCGCACGCTTCTCTCCACCGCCGCGGCCCTCGTCGCCGCGCCGCACGTCGCGAAGGCGCAAGTCCCGACCCTCAAGATCACCACCTGGGGCGGCAAGTGGGGCGACGTCATGAAGGGCGAGGTGCTGCCCGCCTTCGAGAAGGAGATGAAGTGCAAGGTCGAGGCCGACCAGGCCTTCCCCTACATCCCGAAGCTCGCCGCGAGCTCGCCCAAGGACCCGCTCTACGACGTGCTGCACTCGAACTCGAACGAGCAGTGGAGCGCTCTCGACCAGGGCCTCGTCATGGACAAGATCGGCGTCAAGGAGGTGCCGAACGTCAAGGACGTCCACCCCTACGCCGTGTCCGAGAAGGTCGTCGGCGTGACGATCTTCACGAGCGCCGTCGGGCTTGGCTACCGCACCGATCGGGGGCTGACGCCGCCGAAGTCGTGGAACGACCTCGCCGATCCGAAGCTCGCGGGGAGCCGCGGCGGCTACCAGATCCCGGTCAACTCCCTCGGGCAGGCGCACCTGATGCTGCTCGGCAAGCTGCACGGCAAGGGCCTGACCGACCTCGACGCGGCCTACAAGGCGCTCGAGCGGCTGAAGCCCATGAAACTCGTCGACTTCACCGGCCAGATGGAGAAGATGCTGCTCTCGGGCGAGGTCGCCGTCGGCATCATCCACGATAGCGGCGTCTACCGCTACGACGGGCAGAACCAGCCGGTCGACTTCGCGGCGCCAAGCGAGGGCGTCCTCGCCCTCGAGCAGGTCCTGAACGTCACCCCGGGCTCGAAGGTGAAGGAGCTCGCCTTCGCCTACATCGACTACATGCTGCGCCCCGACGTGCAGAAGAAGCTCGCCGAAGCGGTCTGGTACTCGCCCGCCAACAGGACCGTGAAGCTCGACCCGCGCTACGACGCCAAGCTCTACAACACCCCCGAGAAGGTGGCGCAGCTGATCCAGGTCGATTGGAAGTGGTACAACGCCCGCAAGGACGAGATCGACGCCCGCGTCGCGCGCATCATGCGAGGATAGGCCGCGAGCGCACCGCGATTCTCGCCCACACACGGGGCAGATCCGGGATGACACCGGCGGCGGCATTTGCCAAACCTCTCCCGATGCCCGCCGTGTGGTCCGAAGCAGCAGCGCCCGCCTCTATCGCGCTCGAGCGCGTGACGAAGCGCTTCCCCGGCGGCGTCACCGCCGTCGACGCCGTCGAGCTCGAGGTCAAGCCGGGCGAGTTCTTCTCGCTCCTCGGCCCGTCGGGCTGCGGCAAGACCACGACGCTGCGCATGATCGCCGGCTTCGAGATCCCGGACGAGGGCACGATCCGGGTCGGCGGGCGCGACCTCACGCACGTGCCGGTGCACCGGCGCGACATGGGCATGGTGTTCCAGTCCTACGCGCTCCTGCCGCACCGGACCGTCGCCGAGAACGTCGCCTTCGGCCTGCGGATGCGCCGGGTGCCGAAGCCGGAGATCGCCGCGCGGGTCGCGGCGGCGCTCGCGCAGGTGAAGCTCACGGGGCTCGAGGAACGGCGCCCCGCGCAGCTCTCGGGCGGGCAGCAGCAGCGGGTGGCGCTCGCCCGCGCCATCGTCATCCGGCCCGCCGTGCTCCTCTGCGACGAGCCCCTCGGGGCGCTCGACCGCAAGCTCCGGCAGGCGATGCAAGTCGAGCTCAAGGAGCTGCAGCGGGCGCTCGGGGTGACCCTCGTCTTCGTCACCCACGACCAGGAGGAGGCGCTCGCCATGTCGGACCGCATCGCGGTCATGAACGCCGGCCGCCTCGAGCAGGTCGGCACGCCGGCCGAGATCTACGATAAGCCCCACACCCGCTTCGTCGCGGAGTTCATTGGCGAGATCAATCTCATGGACGGGACGTTGCGGGACGGCCGCTTCACCCTGCCGGACGGCCGCGCCGTGCCGGCGCCCGCCGGTGCGCCGGGCGCCGCGACGCTTGCGGTGAGGCCCGAGCGGGCGCGGCTCGTGGGCCAGGGCGAGGGCGCCCTCGACGGCATGCTTGCCGACGCGAGCTTCCTTGGCGACCAGGTCGTCTACACGGTCGAGGCGGGCGGGCGCCGGCTCCTCGTCAAGGAGCGCAACCCCGGCGGCGGCGCCTTGCGGACGCCGGGGTCCCCTGTCGGGGTTGCCTGGGCGGCCGATGCCGGCGTGCTGATCGGAGGAGCAGGATGAAGCTCGGCATCGCCGTGATCGGGCAGGCGCCCCGCGCCGACATCGCGGCGCTGTTCGCCGCGGCGCTGCCGCCCGGGACCGGGATCGTGCTGCGCGGCTGCCTCGACGGCCTCGACGACGCCGGGGTCGACGCGCTCCTGCCGCGGAGCGGGGCCGACACGCTCTATACCCGGCTTCGCGGCGAGAGGGACGTGATGATCTCGAAGGCCGCCGTGGTCGAGCGCGCGCCCGCGACCCTCGAGCATCTGCGCGCCGACGGCGCCGACGCACTCCTCTTCGCCTGCACGGGCGCCTTCCCGCCGATGCCGGGCGACGCCGGCGTGGTGTTCCCCTCGCGCATCCTCGCCGGCCTGAGCGCGGGCCTCCTGCCGCAGGGACGGCTCGGCCTGCTGGTGCCGGCGCCCGAGCAGATCGAGAAACTGTCGCAGAAATGGCGGCGCGACGGGATCGAGGTCGTCGCCGACGCATTGCTCCCGAGCGCCGGCGAGGCGGAGGCCGAGACAGCCGCGGCGCACCTCGCCCGCCGCCGGCCCGACCTCGTCGCCATGGACTGCATGAGCTACACCCCGGCCGCCAGGGTGGCCGTCAGGCGCGCCGTCCGCGTCCCGACCCTCCTCGCCGTCACCGCGACGGCCGCGGTCCTGCGGGAGCTCCTGGCATGACGGCGATGCGCGAGCTCTCCCTCGACGACATCGAGGCGCTCGCGGTCGGCGCCTGGATCCTCGGCACCGGCGGCGGCGGCAGCTCCTACCTCGGCCTCCTCAACATGCGCCGGCTCTACGCCGAGGGGCACCGGGTCTCGCTGATGTCGCCTGAGGCCTTGGCCGACGACGACTGGGTCGCCGTCGTCTCCAACATGGGCGCGCCGCTCGTCGGGCAGGAGCGCCTCACCGACAGCCGCACCATCGCCCGCGCCGTGCGGCTCATGGAGGAGCACCGGGGCGTCGCCTTCCGGGCCGTGATGGCCCTCGAGATCGGCGGCGGCAACGGCATCCAGCCGCTGATGGCAGCGGCGCACCTTAAGATCCCCGTGGTCGACGCCGACACCATGGGGCGCGCCTACCCGGAGGCGCAGATGACCTCCGTCGCGGTCGGGGACCTGCGGCCCTTCCCGCTGACCACCGTCGACTGCCGCGGCCTCGAATCGATCGTCGATCGGGTGCCGACCTGGAAGTGGATGGAGCGGGTGAGCCGAAAGATCTGCGTCGAGTACGGCTCCATCGCCTCGACCTGCAAGGCGCCGCGCACCGGCCGCGAGGTCAAGGATTGGGGCATCCTGCACACTACCACGAAGGCCATCGGCATCGGTCACGCAGTCCGCGACGCCCAGGCGCGGCATGCCGACCCGATCGCTGCGATCCTCGCGATCGAGCCTGGGAAGGTGCTGTTCCGCGGCAAGGTGGTGGACGTCGAGCGCCGCACCACGGAGGGCTTCCTGCGCGGCAGGGCGGCGGTGGCGGGGAGCGACGACGACCGCGGCGCGCGCCTCGTCCTCGACTTCCAGAACGAGTGGATCGTCGCTTGGCGCGACGGCGATCCCGTCGCCATGTCGCCCGACCTGATCTGCGTCCTTGACAGCGTCTCAGGCGAGAACGTCGGCACCGAGACGATCCGCTACGGCCAGCGCGTCACTGTCATCGGCCTGCCACCACCGCCGGTGTTCGCGACGGAGAACGGCCTCAAGGCGGTCGGGCCCCGCGCCTTCAACTACGATATCGACTACCGCCCGGTGTTCCCGGCATGAGACGCATTGGGATCGACGTCGGCGGCACCAACACGGACGCGGTGCTGATCGAGGACGGACGGGTCGCCGGCGCCATCAAGGCGCCGACCACGCCCGACGTGACGGGCGGCATCCTCGACGCGCTCGCGCGCCTCACCGCGACGGGCGTTGTCGGGGGCAAGCGCGTCGACGCCGTGATGATCGGCACGACGCATTTCATCAACGCGGTGGTGCAGCGGCGCCGGCTCACCCCGGTCGGAGCCCTGCGGATCGCGCTGCCGGCCTCGGCCAGCCTGCCGCCCTTCTGCGACTGGCCCGAGGACCTGGCCAGCGTCGTGAACGGCGCCGTCGCCATGGTCGAGGGCGGCCACGAGTACGACGGCCGCCCGTTCATGCCCCTCGACGCGGTCGCGGTGCGCCGCGCCGCGCGCGAGTTCCGCGACCGCGGCATCCGCTCGGTCGCGGTCTCGGCGGCCTTCTCGCCCCTCGACCCGGGCCACGAGCGCGAGGCCGCCGCGATCCTCGCCGAGGAGATTCCCGGCGTCGCCGTCACGCTCTCCTCCGACCTCGGCCGCATCGGCCTCCTCGAGCGCGAGAACGCGGCCCTCCTCAATGCGGCGCTCGCCGGCCTCGCGCGCGAGACGATCGCCGCCTTCGAGCGGGCGACCGTCGATTCCGGCCTCTCGGCGCCGCTCTACATCACCCAGAACGACGGCACGGTCGCGGAAGCCGCGCAGGCCATGCGCCTGCCGGTCTATTCCTTCGCCTCCGGCGCCACGAACTCCATGCGCGGCGCCGCGTATCTTTCGGGCGTTGCCGACGCCATGGTGGCGGACGTCGGCGGCACCACGACCGACGTCGGCCAGATCCGGCACGGCTTCCCGCGGGAGGCGAACGCGGTTGTAAAGATCGGTGGCGTGCGCACCCTGTTCCGCATGCCGGACCTCTACTCCTTCGGCCTCGGCGGCGGCAGCCACGTGTCTCTCGATCCGCTCGCCGTCGGCCCGCTCTCGGTCGGCTACCGGCTGACCGAGGACGCCCTTGCCTTCGGCGGCGGCGAGCTCACCGCGAGCGACGTCGGCATCGCGGCGGGGCTTCTCGCGATCGGCGATCCCGGCAAGGTCCGCCATCTCGACGCGGCGACCTGCCGGCGCGTCCTCGACCGGGTGCGGGTCATGGTCGAGGAGAGCGTCGACCGCATGAAGACCGAGGCCGCCGACATGGTGCTGCTCGCGGTCGGCGGCGGCGCCTTCCTGATCCCGGAAGCCCTCGAGGGCGTATCGGAGGTGGTGCGGGTGCCGCACGGGGACTGCGCCAACGCGGTCGGCGCCGCGATCGCGCAGGTCTCGGGCGAGGTCGACCAGGTCTTCCGCGACGTCTCCCGCGAGGAGGCGATCGCCGCAGCCGAGCGCCTCGCGGCCGAGCGCGCCGGCGCCGCCGGCGCGGACCCCGCGACGCTCACGGTCATCGAAACGGAAGACATCCCGATCGCGTATCTGCCTGGAAATGCACGCCGCGTACGCGTCCGCTGCGTGGGCGACGTGCTAGCCGCCTGAACACTGCCAAGCACAACTTGAGATCAGCTCCCGAACGACTCGAGTCTGCCCGCGAGTTGGGCGTGTCAGGAAGGGCTGCGCGCATGATGGCGAGCGCGCCGACTCCAATCCCGAGGTCTGGTTGCTGGCGGCGGCGCTCAGTCCCGCGGCAGGGGCAGGTCAAGGTCCGCTCTGGGTCAGAAGCGGTCGTTCGCTGGTCGTGCTCGAAGGTCCGCTTCCGCGCCCAAACAAGACACAGCGGCCCTCGCGTGGTTCACCTGCACTAGGAAGGATGCTGCTACCTATATGCTTCCTGCTCGACTCGCCCTTCTTGCGAGGTGCCCGTAGAACCTTGATTGCATTCAATAATTTGCGTGTAGAGAACAACGTACCGCTCCCCGGAGGGGAGTAGCGGGAGACAAGCACGGATGGGAATAGATGTCAAGGATTATTTTCTGGAAAGCATTCGGAGCGCCTCGTCGCCATAGTCTGCTCGGCTTCGCTGCGTCGTGGCGGCTCGCCGGCCCAACACGCCTCTCTGCTTTAGCGTGGTTCGCCGGTAATGATCACGCTCGCGTAAGGGATTCTTCTGTTATTCCGTCGCGGGAAAGCATCCCCGAGGTAAGCAGCCAAATCCTCAATCAACGCGATAACCATCTCCCTTCCTTCCGCGTATTTAAGATTGTCAGCCGGCGAATTAAGAACCTTACCTGGGTTCAGGCATCCAACGCTCCAGATGTAACCTTGGCCTGGATGAATCAGGATACCCCTCCGATGGCCGGTATCGTCCAGGCCGATGCAAACCCGCGGTGTTGCGCCAACCCTGTTGGAATTGGTGTATCCTATAGCTTTATACTTGATCACGCCGTGTCTGATAGGACTCTCGTGTGTCGAGATTGGATATCGTCCGGCCTCAATACGGCGATGTTCATTCGTTCCTGTACGTGAATTGTCGCCAGGGCCTTGTCGCTCCACAAAGAATCCTGACAGATGGTCGACTGCTTCGTTATCATGAAAGACCTGATAGCGGCTGATCGTCCTCGGGAAAGGCTTATCCCTGCGCTTTTCCTGTCGAATGCGCGAGATCCGTAGCTCCCAACTAATTGCCATGCCGATCACTTCTTTCTTGCGAAAACAGGCCGCTGGTTGAAACGCAGGGAATCGCCGGGCTGCTGTTCGCAGCCGCACGTGGACCCGTCGAAACGTGCGAGCTCAGGCGGGCGCCAGCCAGAGAACAGCCCCACCCAGGCGATCCGTCACCGTTCGATTGCGGTCGATCCCTATGCCGTCGATCTCGTCGCCTTCCCTGATAGTTTGGATCAACTGGTAACCTCTACGGGGAATATCTGGAACTCGGCTGCCAGATTTCCAGAAATGCTCGGTATGCAGAGCTTCCAGCTGGGCTCCCGAGAGAATGGCATTCGCGCCAACGTAAACACCCGGCGAGAAGCCGGCGGCTTTGATGGCCGTAAGCCACGCATTGCAATAGTCAGTTACCACGGAATGAGGTGTTCCCCCTCGGATACCCTCTAGATCGACCCAGACGTTGACCTGGCCAGGGAAGCCAAGCCGCTCGACGTGTGCGGCAGCATTGCGCCCATACTCCTCTCCGAGCGACTTACTCGGCGACCAGGGCGATCGGGCAACATGCTGGACCGGCATAAGCGCGAGCCCCGTGTCGAGAATGATCCGAGCCTCGGCGACGGTGAGGTCGCCCCGTTGCGGTCGTGCCCCTCTGGGCACGTAGCGGAGGCAGAAATCGAAACCGCGGCGCCGCGCTTCGTGGCAATGTGCACGATCCAGCACCCTGTCAGTGTCGAACCCGATGCGCCCGGAAGGGGCCGACACCACTGTTCCCGGCAGCGCCATGTACGCTCCTTACAGTCTTCGATCCACTCCTGTTACTTATAAACCTCTCTCATATTGGTGCAACTTCTTCCGTAGGTTGGATACTGTTCAGTTCGATAATTAAAGCATCGAAGGGCTGGCATGCGTCGCCGAACTCTCGCCGACTCGGGGCTTCCCGCGTCCATCACCGGGTGTTAGGCCCTGAAATTTGCGAATAAGCCGCCGGACATCCGCTACATGCGTGGCCGTCGGTCAGGCCGCCTCGTTCGTCGCGGGAATGTCTCTGTCCGCGGCGGCCATGCGCTCGATCTCGTCTCGGTGAGCGCCGCGACGCGGGCCCAGTCGGTGCGGTCCGCGTCGTCGGCCTTCTCCGCATGGTACGCCCTGTTCCTTCCGGCTCGCGGGACGCACCGGGATCAGATGGTGCTTGTCCCCGCAGGCGCGGCTTTGTCCGGCCGGCCGGAACCTCTATATGCGTCCGGCACCCGCAAGGATCCCCGCATGCCGGCGACGAGCGTCCTCGACCTCATCGGCAACACGCCCCTCGTCGAGATCACGCGGTTCGACGCCGGGCCGTGCCGGCTGTTCCTGAAGCTCGAATCGGCGAATCCGAGCGGCTCGATCAAGGACCGCCCGGCCCGGGCCATGATCGAGGCGGCGGAGCGGAACGGAGAGCTGCGGCAAGGCGGCACCGTGGTCGAGGCGACCGCCGGCAACACCGGGGTCGGGCTCGCGCTTGTCGCCTCCCGCAAGGGCTACCGCACGGTCCTCGTCGTCCCCGACAAGATGTCGCGCGAGAAGATTCTTCACGCCCGGGCGCTCGGCGCCGAGGTCGTGCTGACGCGCTCGGACGTCGGCAAGGGCCACCCGGACTACTACCAGGACCTCGCGCTTTCGATCGTCGAGAGGACGCCCGGCGCCTTCTACGCCAACCAGTTCGCGAACCCGGCGAACCCCGCCGCCCACGAGGCGACGACCGGGCCTGAGATCCTCGATCAGATGGGCGGCGACGTGGACGCCGTCGTCGTCGGGGTCGGCTCCGGCGGCACGCTGACGGGCGTCGGGCGGTACATGCGGGCGGCCTCGCCGAAGACCGCGATGGTGCTCGCCGACCCGGCCGGCTCTGTGCTGGCGCCGCTGATCGAGACCGGCCGCATGGAGGAGGCCGGGTCCTGGGCCGTCGAGGGCATCGGCGAGGACTTCGTGCCGTTAAACTGCGACCTCTCCCTCGTGCGGAAAGCCTACTCGGTCACCGACGCCGAGAGCTTCGGCGCCTCCCGCGAGCTTCTCGCCCGCGAAGGCATCCTCGCCGGCTCGTCCTCGGGCACGCTGCTCGCGGCGGCGCTGCGGTACTGCCGCGCCCAGAGCGCGCCGAAGCGGGTCGTGACCCTCGTGTGCGACAGCGGCGCGAAATATCTCTCGAAGGTGTTCAACGACGCCTTCATGGCCCAGGAGGGCTGGTTCGGCCGCGAGCGCACCGGCACGGTCCGCGACGTGGTCATCAACCGCTTCGACGAGGGCTCCGAGATCTTCGTGCGCCCGAACGAGACCGTCGCCTCGGCCTTCGCCCGCATGCGCGCCGCCGACGTGTCGCAGCTCCCCGTCATCGAGGGCGAGCGCGTCGTCGGCCTCGTCGAGGAGAGCGACCTTCTCGACGCGCTCGTGAAGGCGGGCGAGGACATGAAACGGGTGTTCCGGACCCCCGTCGGGGAGGTCATGGTCTCTCGCCTCGAAACCATCTCGGCCGACGCGGCCGTGGGCGATCTCCTGCCGCTGTTCCACCGTGGGCTCGTGCCCCTCGTCATGGACGGCCAAAAGTTCCTCGGGCTCGTGACCCGCATCGACCTCATCAACCATTTCCGGATCCGCGACCGATGACGCCCAAGGACACGACGGCCAAGAACCGGCTCGCCTTCGACACCCGCTGCATCCACGCCGGGCAGTCGCCGGATCCGTCGACCGGCGCCGTGATGATGCCGATCTACGCGACTTCGACCTTCGCCCAGGAGAGCCCGGGCGTGCACAAGGGCTACGAGTACGCGCGCTCGCAGAACCCGACCCGCATGGCCTTCGAGCGCTGCATCGCCGACCTCGAGGGCGGCACCGCGGGCTTCGCCTTCGGCTCGGGCCTCGCCGCGACCGCGACCGTGCTCGACGCGCTCGACGCCGGCGCCCACGTCGTCGCCTCGGACGACCTCTACGGCGGCACGCGGCGGCTGTTCGAGCGCGTGCGGCGCCGCTCCGCCGGACTCGACATCACCTACGTCGACCTCTCCGACCTCGACGCGGTGCGCGCGGCCCTGCGGCCGAACACGCGACTCGTGTGGATCGAGACGCCGACGAACCCGCTCCTCAAGCTGTGCGACCTCGAGGCCATCGCCGGCATCGTGAAGAAGTCCGGGGACGGAAAGAGGCCCTGGCTCGCCGCCGACAACACCTTCGCGAGCCCCTTCGTGCAGCGCCCGCTCGAATACGGCTTCGACCTCGTGGTGCATTCCGCCACGAAGTACCTCAACGGCCACTCCGACATGGTCGGCGGCGTCGCGGTCGTCGGGCACGACGACGAGCTGCGCGAGAGGCTCGCGTTCCTGCAGAACGCGGTCGGCGCGATCTCGGGGCCGTTCGACAGTTTTTTGGCCCTGCGCGGCTTGAAGACGCTGGCGCTCCGGATGGAGCGCCATTGCGCGTCGGCGCTCAGGATCGCCGAGTTCCTGGAGGGGCATCCGCGGGTCGAGGCGGTGATCTATCCGGGCCTCCCGTCCTATCCGCAGCATGCGCTGGCGCGGCGGCAGATGCGCGGCTTCGGCGGCATCGTGACGGCCCGCGTCGCCGGCGGCCTTGCCGGGGCGACGCGCTTCCTTGAGCGCACGCAGCTCTTCACGCTGGCCGAGAGCCTCGGCGGGGTCGAAAGCCTGATCGAGCACCCGGCGATCATGACCCACGCATCGGTGCCGCCCGAGGTCCGCGCGGCGCTCGGCATCGACGACGGCCTCGTGCGCCTCTCGGTCGGCATCGAGGACGTCGACGACCTCATCGCGGACCTGCGGAGCGCGCTGGAGGCTTGAGACGATGCCCCGCGCTCTCGTCATCGTCCTCGACTCCGTCGGCATCGGCGGGGCGGAGGACGCTCACGCCTACGGCGACGCCGGCGCCGACACCCTCGGCCACATCGCCGAGGCCTGCGCCCGTGGCGAGGGCGACCGCGCAGGCCTGCGCGAAGGCCCGCTGCATCTGCCGAACCTCGTCGCGCTCGGCCTCGGCCTTGCCTGCGAGGCCTCGACCGGGCGCCTGCCGCCGAACCTTACGCCGTTCGGCGAGCCCGCCGGCCGCTGGGGCTACGGCGTCGAGACCTCGCGGGGCAAGGACACGCCCTCGGGGCACTGGGAGATCGCGGGCGTCCCGATCGACTTCGACTGGGGCTACTTCCCGAATAAGGAGCCGGCCTTCCCGCCGGAGCTAACGGAGGCGCTCGTCCGCGAGGCGCGCCTTCCCGGCATCCTCGGCGACCGCCATGCATCCGGCACCGCGATCCTCGACGATCTCGGGGCGGAGCACATGCGCACGGGAAAGCCGATCTGCTACACCTCCGTCGACAGCGTGTTCCAGATCGCGGCGCACGAGGAGGCCTTCGGCCTCGAGCGCCTCTACGAGGTCTGCGGCGTCGCCCGGCGGCTCTGCGACCCCTACCGCATCGGCCGGGTGATCGCCCGTCCCTTCGTCGGCGCGCCGGAGACGGGCTTCACCCGCACGCCGCACCGCAAGGACTTTTCCACGTCGCCCCCCGCCCACACCATCCTCGACATCGCGACGAAGGCGGGGCGCGCCGTCGTGACGGTCGGCAAGATCGGCGACATCTTCGCCCATCGCGGCACCGGCGAGGAGGTGAAACCCGCCGGCAACGACGCCTGCCTGTCCGCGGCGCTCGACGCCCTGCGGCGCCTGCCCGAGGGCGGCTTCGTCTTCCTGAACCTCGTCGACTTCGACACCGAGTTCGGCCACCGCCGCGACGTTGCCGGCTACGCGGCGGCCCTCGAGACCTTCGACCGCCGCGTGCCCGAGGTCTGGGAAGCGCTCCGCGACGGCGATCTCGTCGTCGTCACCGCCGACCACGGCAACGATCCGACCTGGCGCGGCACCGACCACACCCGCGAGCACACCCCGATCCTCGCCTTCGGTCCCGGCGCGGGGCGCGGCCCGATCGGCCGCCGCGAAACGCTCGCCGACATCGGCGCGACGGTCGCGGCGCATCTCGGGCTACCTCGGCTCGGGGCCGGGACGAGCTGGTGATCCTCTGTCATTCCGGGCCCGCCGCTGCGCGGCGACCCGAAATGACAGGCGTCAAAACGGCATCGTCACCGCCGTGACGCGCGGCTCCGCCCCGTCGTAGTCGAAGCGCAGGACGAGGTCGTAGAGGTCCTCGGGCCAGGGGTCGGGGCACTCGCCCGCCTTCGCCCCGAGCGCCCGGGCAAATCCAGGC
>DASVPW010000020.1:0-14581 GCA_036389455.1 Beijerinckiaceae bacterium | reverse complement strand
CATCGAGGCGTCCGCCGCGCCGTCGCCGGCGTCGAAGGCGAGGCCCGCGAGCGTCGCGAGCGTCACCGTCCCGTGCGTCGCCGAGAGCGTCACCCCGTACTGCCCCCCAGGCGCCAGCGCCGCGTCGACGTCGGCGATCGAAAGCCCGGCGATCGCCACCGAGCCGTCCTCGGCAACCGTCGCCGACAACGGCGCCGAAGACGTCACAGGGTCGTTCACGGCGCTCACCGTGACGGCGACTGTCGCGGTGTTGCTGTCGGCCGCGCCGTCGTTCGCCTTGAAGGCGAAGCTGTCGCTGCCGTTGAAGTCCGCCGCCGGGGTGTAGGTGAAGCTGCCGTCGGCATTCAGGGCCACGGTGCCGTGCTGCGCGCCGCCGTTCTGGCCGACGAGGCCGTAGGTCAGCTGTGCCGAGGTGTTGTCGGTATCGGTCGCGACGGCGTTGCCCGAGATGGGAGCGTCCTCGTTGCCGGCGGCGGTCCCGTCCTGGGCCACCGGCGAGTCGTTCACGGCGACGGTGATCGTCCCGACGTTGCTGTCTGCCGCGCTGTCGTTCGCCTTGAAGGCGAAGCTGTCGCTGCCGGCGAAGTCCGTCGCCGGCGTGTAGGTAAAGCTGCCGTCGCCATTCAGCGCCACGGTGCCGTGCTGCGCGCCGCCGTTCGCACCGACGAGGCTGTAGGTCAGCTGTGCCGGGGTGTTGTCGACGTCGGTCGCGACGGCGTTGCCGGAAACCGGAGAGTTCTCGTTGCCGGCGGCGGTCCCGTCCTGAGCGACCGGCGCGTCGTTCACGGCCGTGACCGTGATCGTCGCATGCGCCGTGTTGCTGGTGACGGCGTCGTCCCCGACCACGACCGTGACGTCCCGGGGCGTCGTGTCCGGGTTCTCGCTCGTGCTGCCGAAGACGACCTGCCGCAGGGCCGCCTGGTAGTTCGCCGGCGAGGCCGGCCCGCTCAGGGAGACGGTGATCTGGCCGGAGGACGCGTTCGCGACGGCGGTGATCCCGCCCGGCAGCGGGCCGGCGACCGTGAGGCTGTCCCCCGCCTTGGCGTTGGTCAGGACGACCGCGGCGAACGTCAGGCCACCGCCGGAATCGACGATGACGGCGTCCGTGTCGGCGACCGGCACGGACGCGCCGTTCTCGGTGAAGGCGGTGGAGAAGCCGGTTCCCGCGACGCCCCCATCGAGGTCGAGGCTCGGCGTGAAGTGCAGCGTCGTGACCTGGACCGCGCTCAAACTGTTGGAGCCGCCGCCGTCATTGAGCTGCCATTCGATGTTCCGGGTCGGGTTCGCGCCGCCGTTGCTCGGATCGGCGGCGGTCGAGCTGTACGTGACGGTGTCGAGGACCTGCCGGTACTGATCGAGGGTAAGAGCGCCCGACAGGGTCAGGACGTGCGCGCCCGAGTCGTAGGACACCACGATCCCGGTGCCGCCGGGATCGGCGGAGAGCACGTCGCCGATAAGGCCGTCCGTGATGCTCACGGTGGCCGAGGCGAGGTTCGGCGAATCCGGATCGCTGACCGCGACGTCGGGGGACAGCACGATCCCGGGCGAGCCGGGCTGGTACGCCGCCAGGGGCGCGACCAGGTCGAGGACGGGCGGGTCGTTCGTCGCCGTGATGCCGACCGTGATGCTGCCGGCCGCCGGGCCCTGGCCGTCGTCGAAGGTGAAGTCGATCGTCACCGAAGGCGGCGGCGATTGGCTGCCGTTCGCGTAGGTGAGCTGCTGCAGCACGGCGTTGACGCGGTCTTCCGTCGCGTTCGCGTTGAAGGTGATGACGAGCATGCCGTCGATGCTCGTGAACGCGCCGACGATGACATCGACGGTCCCGGCGTCCGGTGGAGGCGCGCTCTCCTGCAGCAGGACCTGGGCTTCGGACAGCAACAGCGTGCCGGTGCTGCCGAACACGTCGTCCGGATTCGCGCCTCCGTCCCGCGCGAGCGTGAGGGTCGCCCCGTCGTAGGTCGCCGCATTGACGATGACGGCGTTGTCGTCCAGCACCACCGGGACGCCGCTCAGGGAGGGCGGCGGCGGGGCGCCGCCCTCGACGAAGGTCGGATTGTTGTCGAGACTATTATCGAACGTCGCCGCCATGGGTTGATTCCTTTTGCCGCCATTGTCGCGGATTGCGGTGTCGGGGCAACCGGGCAGTCGCGGTCGCTCGTGTGGCGCGGTGAAGCGGCGTCAGTTCAATCCGTCCGTCCCCTTGGCGCGCTCGGCGAGGTAGTCCTCCGTCGTGCGCGGGCGGGGCCTCGGCGGAGCGCCGTGCGGGTCGAAGCTCTCGTTGACGACCACCTCGACCCGGCAGTCCTCGCACATCATGAGGACGCGCACCCGGTCCTGGCCCGCGGCCCCCGAGAACATCCAGTGCCGGTCCGAGAGCTTCTGGACCACGGCCTCGATCGCGCTCTTCGTGCCGAAAGGCTTCGCGCAGGCGACGCAGTGGAACGGCTCCTCCTCCTTGAGCACCCTCCTCGGCTCGTCCCAGGCCGGGAAGTCGAGCCGCGGCACAAGGCCCTTGATCGCGTCCTCGGGGCAGGTCGCGGCGCAGAGGCCGCACTGGACGCACAAGCTCTCCGTGAAGCGTAGCATCGGTTGCTCGGGGTTGTCGGAGAGGGCCGCCGTCGGGCAGGCGCCGACGCAGGCAAGGCAGAGCGTGCAGGCCTCGGCGTCGTAGGCGAGGCCGCCGAAGGGCGCGCCGGCCGGCAGGGCGACCCCATCGACCGGGCCGGGGGCCGCGCGATGCAGCTCGCGGAAGGACAGCTCGAGGAGCCCGCGCTTCGTGCCCTCGGGGAGGAAGCTCGCCGGGACGGGAGCCGGGGTGCCGGCGGGGGCGCGGTCGAGCGCCGCGCGGAGCGCGTCCGGGTCGTCGGTCTCGATCGTCGAGACGAGGCCGGCGCCGTAGCCGAACGCGGCGAGCGCCGCGTTCGCGGTCGCGACGGTGCGCTGGAGGCCCGAGAGGTCGTGCCGGGGCTTTCCCCGCGTGAGGAGCGCCAAGCCCGTCGCCCCGTAGGCGAAGGCGGCGGCCACGGCCTCAGGGCCGACCTGCGTCACCTCGTTGACCGCGACCGGGATGACGTTCGCCGGGAGCCCCGCCCCGAAGCGGGCGAGCGCGTCGATCAGGGACTCGCCGTGGTCTGCGTCGTGGAGGAGGAGCACCGGGTTTGAGCCGCCGGCGGCGCGGTAGGCCTGGAGGATCGTCCGCAGCCGGCGCAGGAGGCCGCGCACGTCCGGCACCTCATAGGTGACGGCGCCGGTCGGGCAGGCGGCGGCGCAGTCGCCGCAGCCGCCGCAGACGTAGGGGTCGATCGCGACGTGGTCGCCGGCGGGCGCGATGGCGCCGGTCGGGCAGAGCTCCAGGCAGCGGGTGCAGCCGGTGATCTTCGAGCGTGAATGGGCGCACAGGCCCTCGTGCAGGGTGACGAACCGCGGCTTGTCGAAGGTCCCGACGAGGTGCGAGGCTTCGAACACGAGGCGCTCGACGGCGGCGGGATCGCGCGGGTCGGCGCGCAGATACCCGCTTCTGAGCTCGTGCATCGGGAAGAGGGGCAGGCCCCCCGAGAGGTCGAGGACGAGGTCGCAGGTCGAGGTCGCGCCGTCGCGGGCGGGGCCGAAGACCAGGCGTTCGCGCGACGATGGAGTCGGTTGCGCGAAGTCGTTGATCTTCAGGGAAAAGGCGCCGAGGTGCCCGGTCGCGCCGACGATCGTGCCCTGGAGCACGGGGAAGGCCGTCGCCCGCGGCGGCGGGATATCCTCGGGCTTCGTCAGGAGCACGGTGACGTCGAGATAGTCGGCGAGCTTGCGGGCCGCCTCGATCGCCGTCAGGTCCCGCCCGTAAACCAATGCGATTCCGCGGCTTTCCATGGAGACGAACTGCACCGCCGACGCCGGCTCGGCGGCGGCCGCGAGGAGCGCCGCCATCTTCGGCCCGGTCTGAAGCGCGTCTGCGGACCAGCCCGCGTTCTCACGCACGTTCGCGAAGCGCACGCGCTCGGCGGCGCCCGCCTCGGCCACCTCGGAGAACAGCGGCGCCTCCTGGGTGCAGCCGACCGTGATCGGGGCGCCGGTCGCAAGCGCCGTCTTGAAGAGGTCGAGCTGGCGCCGGCAGAGCTGATCCGCCGTGCGAAGCTCCCCGCCGCAGCCGCGGGCGAGCGCCGTCTCGTCGAGGGGCATCGTCTCCTCGCACGAGCAGGCGAACACGATGCTTTTGTCAGAGGTCTCCGGCACGCTTTTCCGTCCCCGCGAGGGAGGCGTTTCGACGCCTCTCGCCTTCGTTCTCCCTCTTCTATACTGGAATTCTTCGAAAGAACGACCCGGGACCTCGGGTCGCAGCCACGGGACGAACCGCTAAAACGATGCCCGCCGCCTCCTTGAGCGCGAGGCCTCCCCTCGACCTGCCGCCCCTCTACCGGCTCGTGACCCTGCGCGAGACGGGCGACGCCTTCGCGCACGCCTGCCGGATCGCCGGAGAAGCGGGCGCCGGCACCCTCGTGCATGTCGGCCGGTTCGACCTCCTCGACTTCGCCGTCGTGCTCGAGCCCGAGGAGCCGCTCGCGCAAGCCCGCCGCGCCTTCTTCGCCGGCATGGCGGCCCTCGGCGACGCCATCGGGGCCGTCTCGCCGCCGACGAAACCCCTCTTCTTCGACTGGCCGGACGCGCTCCTCTTCGACGGCGCCCGCATCGGCGGCGCCCGCCTCGGCTCTCCGGCCGGGGCCTCCGAGGACGAGCCGCCGGACTGGCTCGTGTTCGGCGCGACCCTCATCCGCGCCCGCATGGGGGTGCTGGAGGGCGGCGCCGTGCCGACCTCCACGTCCCTCGAAGAGGAGTCCTTCGCCGAGGGCAGCGAGGCGATCCTGGAGGGCTTCGCCCGCTTCCTCATGCTCGCATTGGACACCTGGGCCGACCGGGGTTTCGACACTATCGCGCCGGGGTACCTCGAGCGCCTGTCGCTCCCGGGCGGGAAGCGGCTCGATGCGAACGGCGATCTCCTGGTCGGCGAAGGGGAGGGGACGCCCCTGCGCCTGCCGCTGCTGCCGGCCCTCGCCGAGCCGTCCTGGCTCGACCCGCAGACCGGGGAGCCGAGGCTGTGATGATGGCTCCGAGAGTCAGCACAACTCCCCTCATGCTGAGGTGCGAGGCCGAAGGCCGAGCCTCGAAGCACGCACCGGCGCTTGGGCGCTGCATCGGCAGGGTTGCGTCCTTCGAGGCTCGCTGCGCTCGCACCTCAGGATGAGGGCTTGAGAGAGCGGCCCCGATGACCACCCTCAAGCTCCCCCGCACCATCCGCCTCGACCCGTCGGACACCTTCGTGTTCGAGCGGGCGGCGGAGCCCGGGGAGTGGGCCGTCGTCGGGTCGTTCCTGTTCTGGGATGCGGATATCCCGAATTTGGCCGGCAAGGCGCGGGCGGCGTTCCGAGCGGGGTTCGTGGGCGTGCACTCGCTCGGCTTCTCGACCCTGGTCGTCGTCACGCAAGCGACGGAGGCGGAGCGGGAGGCTGCGGTCGAGGCCCTCGCGCGGCACATCCAGGAGAGGCTCGGGGCGCCGAATCTGGAGGCGGCGCGGGGTGCGGCGCGGGAGGAGGTCGATTTTGCGGCCTCCCTATGCCAGGAGGACGAGGGCACGATCCTGGCCATGCACCGCACCTTGGAGGGCGAAAAAATCCGCGAGCAGTTCCGCAGCCTGCACCGGCGCGACCCGGCAACGCCGGGCGCCGACCGCCTGCACGCGCAGGCCCGCGCCTTCGAGTTTGTCGAGACCGACGAGGAAGGCGAGGAGCACGTCGACCTTGCCGGGATGATCGAGGCGAAGCGCTGATGCCCGAGTTCTGGGTCTCCTCCGGCCATCACCTGACGCCCCGCACGGAAGGCGGCGGGCTCGCCGTCACCGACGAGCTGATCCTCGCGTATCTCGCCCGCCCCGAGCTCGTGCCGCCTCAAGAAGCCTGCGACGCCGAGCGGGGGCTGCACGCAAGCCTTCTCGCCGCGCCGCGCCGCCCCGTCGCGGCCGAGGAGGTGGCGGCGCTCGCCGATGCGGACGCGCGCGAGAACTGGTCCATGATGCTCGCCTTCCGCGACCGCCTCTTGTCGGCGCGCAGCGTCGAGGCGGCCTACCTCGACCTAGTGCGCAACGGGCTTGGAAACACGCCGCCGCTCTTTCTCAACCAGCTCGTCCACCTGATCCTCAGGAACGCCCTCGACCGCTGCGAGGACCCCTATATCCTGCGCGCCGCGGAGCTGTTCTTCCGGCCCCAGCGCGTGTCGTTCCTCGACGGCGCGGCGATCCTGGCCGACGCCGAGACGATCGAGGCGCACGAGACGGCGCGCGGCCCCTCGCCGCTCGCCGCCATGCTCGGGCAAGAGCCCGCAGCCGAGCTCGACGTCCTCGACGATAACAACGCCTGGACCTACTGGAGCCGCTCCGACGCCTTCACCATGGCCCTCAACCTCGGCTCGAATCCGCGCAGCCGCGAAGGGCTCGCCCGCGCGATCGAGACCTTCGTCGCGCATCTCCTGAACGTCGAGGTCGCGGTCGAGCCGGTGGCGCGGATCGAGGATCCGGACTGGCGCTGGTTCGTCGGCCTCGACGCGGAAGCCACCCGCATCGGCAACGCGCTCTGGCAGGGCGAGGACTTGGACAAGGGCTTGGACAGGGACTTGGGCGATGCGGGCGAGCGCATCCTCGCCCTGTTCCGCCTGACCTTCGCGGATGCGCGCTTCGTCGAGCCGCGCATGGCGGGTTTCCCGGTGTATCTCCTCCTCGCCATGACGGGCGACAGGCACGTGCGCATGAAGCCCCAGAACCTCGTCGCCGGCCTGCCGCTCGCGGCCGGCGCCAAGGCCGCGTGACGCCATGGCCGGCGAGAGTCCCGAGACTCGCCCCGAGAGCGCCTTCGAGGTCGGCGTGATCGTCGCGAAGAAGAAGCTCAAAGGTCCCTGGGCCGACCACGCCTGGCTGCCACATTCCGTCCTGCCGGCCGCTCCCGCCGCCGCGCCGTGGACGCCGCTCGGGCCGGACGGGGAGGACGAGCTGTTCTATGCCGGCGCCTTCCAGGTGCGGCTGCATCCCTCCGAGACTGCCCACTACCGGGACAACCTGACCTCGGGACGGCCCTCGCTCTGGGTGTCGCTGAGGCCTGTCGGCGGCGACGAGCACGAGGTCGCGACGGTGACGGCGAACCCCTACGAAGGCGAGGCCCTGGCGGAAGGCATCGGCGAGATCATCGAGGCGGTGCCGATGCCCAATGAGATCCAGGACAAGGTCGCGGCCTTCTTCACGGCCTTCCACGTCGAGCGGCAGTTCTTCAAGCGCAAGCGGGACCGGGCGGACCCCGAGGCGCTCGGGCGCCGCGGGCGGGCGCTCGGCCAGGACAGGCCCAGGGACGACGAGCCGAGGGACGACGAATGAGCGGCGACTTCCTGTCCCGCTGGTCGCGGCGGAAAGCAGAGGCGCGCCGGACCCCGCGCGCGCCCGAGCCTCCGCCTCAGGAAACCGCACCGCCCAAGGCGCCCGCGGCAGAGGGCACGCCCACCGAGGCCGAACTGACGGCGGAGGAGATCGCGCAGCTGCCGAAGATCGAGGAGTTGACGGCCGAGACCGACATCTCCGTTTTCCTGGGCCGCGGCGTCCCCGAGTCCTTGCGCAACGCGGCGCTCCGGAAAATGTGGACTCTCGATCCGGCGATCCGCGACTTCGAGGGCCACGCCCGCGACTATGCCTACGATTGGAATATCCCGGGCGGCGTGCCGGGCACGGGACCGCTCGGGCCGGGAGACGACGTCGCCGCCATGGCCCGGCGCGTGTTCGGCGAGGCGGAGCCGGAAAGCTCACGGATTCGTGAGGCGCTCGCGCCTGAGGAGGGCGAACGCTCCGTCGCCGCTGCGGCGCAGCAAGAAAGTTTCGAAAGAAACCCTAGTGCCATTCCGCCGCGGGGAGAATCGACGGCCAATTCGGCATCCAGCGAAGCTGAAACGCCGGTCGGCCCCGCCCTGCCTCTTGCTGCACCGCAGTTGGAAGGCGCGGCAAAAGCGCCCCCTGCCGTACCGTCAAGGCGGCATGGGGGCGCAAAACCCGTCTGAAACCACTCTGAATCGGTCGAAACTGCTTGCGGCCACGCCATAGGTTTGCATTATGGCGGCATAACACGCGCGGATCGGCCCTCGTGGGGGCAGTCACCGCGCACCGTCGGGAAGGAAAATGCGAGAGGGCGGCCTCGAAGACGCCATCCGTGCGGCTGGAGGAATCGGCGCGCTTGCGCGCGCTCTCGGCATTTCGCAGCCGTCGGTCTCCAACTGGCAGCGAGTCCCGGCCGAGCGCGTGATCGCGGTCGAGGCGCTCACCGGCGTGCCGCGCGCGAGCCTTCGCCCCGACCTCTACCCCATGCCCGACACCGACACTCCGGAGGCCGACGAGGTCGACACCTTACGCGCGCACGAATACAACCTTCTGGCCGTCCTCCTCGGCCGCGTGCCCACGAAGGACGTGCTCGACCGCGTGTCCGAGCTCAAGGGCGACGCAAGCCCGCTCGGCCTCGCCCACATCGCGCTCGCCGAAGCGGCGGGCCGGGCGGATCCCGACGACCTCTCCCGCGAGTTCTTCGACCTCTTCATCGGCATCGGCCGCGGCGAGCTTCTGCCCTATGCCTCCTACTACCTCACGGGCTTCCTCCAGGAGCGCCCGCTGGCGCGGGTCCGGGAGGACCTGAACCTCTTGGGCGTCGAGCGCGCCGAAGGGCAGCACGAGCCCGAGGACCACGTGGCGATCCTGTGCGAGATCATGGCGGGGCTCGCCGCGCGCCGGTTCGAGGCGGAGGAGGGAGCGCAGCGGCGCTTCTTCGAGCGCCACCTCAAGCCGTGGGCCGCGCGCTTCTTCGCCGACCTCGAGACATCGAAGCACGGACGGTTCTACCGGCCGATCGGAACGATCGGCCGCATCTTCATGGAAATCGAGGCGCAAGCCTTCGCGATGGACGCTTGAAGCGCCCGCCGCCGCAATCAGGAGGGACGAGCCATGCGAGAGAAACAAAAGAGCGCGATGGACCGGCGCAATTTCCTCCGCGCCGCGGTGGCGACGCCGGCGGTCGCGGCGGCGGCCGTCGCCTCCCCGATCGCCGCGACCGAGGCCGAGGCCTACGATCCCGGCCGGGAGGAGACCAAGGCACGCTACAAGGCGGACAGCCCCGGCGTGCAGGCCTTCTACCGCACCAACGGCTACGAGACCCTGAAGAAGTGAGGCGGCCATGCTGATCAAGCGCAAGAGCGGCGAGACGAGCCGCGGCAAGCTCCAGGCCGTCACGGCGGGGCTTACCCTCGAAGCCATGGACCGGCGCACCTTCCTGCGCCGCTCGGGGCTCGCCGTCGGCGGGCTCGCGGCCGCCGGCGCGCTCCAGCTCGGGGCGGTCCGCAAGGCGAAGGCCATCGACGGCCCGAAGCCCGGCGTCGAGACCGTGATCAAGAAGAACATCTGCACCCACTGCTCGGTCGGCTGCACCGTGACCGCCGAGGTCCAGAACGGCGTCTGGACCGGGCAGGAGCCGTCCTGGGACAGCCCGATCAACCGCGGCACGCACTGCGCCAAGGGCGCGGCGATCCGCGAGATCGTGCACGGCGAGCGGCGCCTGAAATACCCGGTGAAGCTCGTCAACGGCCAGTGGCAGAAGGTCTCCTGGGACCAGGCCATCAACGAGATCGGCGACAAGCTGATGGAGATCCGCGGCAAGCACGGCGCGGATTCCGTCTTCTGGCTCGGTTCCGCGAAGTTCACCAACGAGGCCGCCTACCTGATGCGCAAGTTCGGCGCCTTCTGGGGCACGAACTCGATCGACCACCAGGCCCGCATCTGCCACTCGACGACGGTCGCGGGCGTCGCCAATACCTGGGGCTACGGCGCCCAGACCAACTCCTACAACGACATCCGCAACTCGAAGACGATGATCTTCATCGGCTCGAACGCGGCCGAGGCGCACCCGGTGGCGGTGCAGCATCTGCTCGCCTCGAAGGAGATCAACCGGGGCAACATGATCGTCTGCGATCCCCGGTTCACGCGCACGGCCGCGCACGCGACCGAGTACGTCCGCTTCCGCTCCGGCACCGACATCCCGCTCGTCTGGGGCCTGCTCTGGCACGTGTTCCAGAACGGCTGGGAGGACAAGGACTTCATCGCCAAGCGCGTCTACGGCATGGACGACGTCCGCAAGGAAGTCGCGAAGTGGACGCCGGACGAGGTCGAGCGCGTCACCGGCGTCCCCGGCGAGCAGCTCAAGCGGGTCGCCGAGAAGTTCGCCAAGGAGAAGCCCGCCACCATCATCTGGTGCATGGGCGCGACGCAGCACACGGTCGGCACCGCGAACGTGCGCGCGTTCTGCATCGCCTGCCTCGCGACCGGCAACGTCGGCTCGCCCGGCACCGGCGCCAACATCTTCCGCGGCCACACCAACGTGCAGGGCGCGACCGACCTCGGGCTCGATAACACCACCCTGCCGCTCTACTACGGCCTGACCGAGGTCGCCTGGAAGCACTGGGCCCGCGTCTGGGAGGTCGAGTACGAGTGGCTCCAGAGCCAGTTCGACGAGGTGCCGGAGAAGGCCGGGCGCAAGGCCCGGACCAAGAAGGAGAACATGGAGACGCCCGGGATCACCTCGACCCGGTGGTTCGACGCCGTGAACCTCCCCGAGGACCAGGTCGACCAGCGCTCCGCCGTCCGCGGCATGGTCGTGATGGGCCACGGCGGCAACACCGTGACCCGCATCCCCGAGGCCAAGAAGGGCATGGAGAAGATCGACCTCCTCGTCGTGGTCGACCCGCATCCGACGACATTCGCGGCGCTCTCCGACCGCAAGGACGGCACATACCTCCTGCCGTGCTGCACCTCGCTCGAGATGGACGGGTCGCGCACGGCCTCGAACCGCTCGCTGCAATGGGGCGAGACGATCGTCGAGCCGGCCTTCGAGTCGAAGAACGACTACGAGATCATGTATCTCCTCGCGAAGAAGCTCGGCTACGCCGAGAAGATGTTCAAGAACATCAAGGTCGAGAACAACAAGCCCCTCGCCGAGGACATCCTGCGCGAGCTGAACCGCGGCGGCTGGTCGACCGGCTACTGCGGGCAGTCCCCCGAGCGCCTCAAGGCGCACATGAAGAACCAGGCGAAGTTCGACCTCGTGACGCTACGCGCGTTGCCCGACGCGCCGGAGGAGGTCCGCGGCGACTACTACGGCCTGCCCTGGCCGTGCTGGGGCACGCCCGAGATCCGCCACCCCGGCTCCCCCATCCTCTACAACACCAACCTTCCCGTGAAGGAGGGCGGCTCGACGTTCAGGGCCCGCTTCGGCCTCGAGCGCAACGGCCAGACCCTCCTCGCCGAAGGCTCATACTCGAAGGGCTCCGAGCTCACCGACGGTTACCCCGAGTTCACCATGGGGGTCTTGAAGAAGCTCGGCTGGGACAAGGACCTCAAGCCCGAGGAGCTCGCCGTCATCCAGCGCATCGGCGGCAACAACGTCGACGCGGTGTCCTGGGCGATCGACCTCTCGGGCGGCATCCAGCGGGTCTGCATCGAGCACGGCGTGATCCACTACGGCAACGGCAAGGCGAGGGCGAACGCCTGGAACCTGCCGGACCCGGTCCCGGTCCACCGCGAGCCGATCTACTCGCCGCGCCCCGAGCTCGTCGCGAAGTACCCGACCCTCCCGGACGGACGCCAGTTCCGGATGCCGAACATCGGCTTCACGGTGCAGCAGGATGCGATCAAGAAGAACATCGCCCGGGACTTCCCGATCATCCTCTCCTCCGGCCGCCTCGTGGAATACGAGGGCGGCGGCGAGGAGACCCGGTCCAACAGGTGGCTCGCCGAATTGCAGCAGGACATGTTCGTCGAGGTCAACACCGGGGATGCCGCCGACCGCGGCATCAAGGACGGCCAGTGGGTCTGGGTCTTCGGCCCCGAGGGCGGTGCCAAGGTGCGGGTCAAGGCGCTAGTCACGGACCGGGTCGGGAGGGGCGTCGCCTGGATGCCGTTCCACTTCTCGGGCTTCTACCAGGGCCAGGACATGCGCGACCGCTACCCGCAGGGCACCGACCCGGTCGTGCTCGGCGAGAGCGTCAACACCGTCACGACCTACGGCTTCGACCCGGTCACGGGCATGCAGGAGCCGAAGGCCACCCTGTGCCAGATCCGCGCGGCGTAAGGAGGAGAGAAGAACATGGCCAGAATGAAGTTCCTCTGCGACGCCGACCGCTGCATCGAGTGCAACGCCTGCGTCACCGCCTGCAAGAACGAGCACGACGTGCCGTGGGGCATCAACCGCCGGCGCGTCGTCACCTTGAACGACGGCAAGCCCGGCGAGCGCTCGATCTCCATGGCCTGCATGCACTGCACCGACGCGCCCTGCGCGGCGGTGTGCCCGGTGAACTGCTTCTACACCACCGCCGATGCGGTCGTGCTGCACTCGAAGGACCTGTGCATCGGCTGCGGCTACTGCTTCTACGCCTGCCCCTTCGGCGCGCCGCAGTATCCGCGGGTCGGCAACTTCGGCTCCCGCGGCAAGATGGACAAGTGCACCTACTGCTCGGGCGGGCCGGAGGCGGACCATTCGGAGGCCGAGTACATCAAGTACGGCCGCAACCGTCTCGCGGAGGGCAAGCTGCCGCTCTGCGCCGAGATGTGCTCGACGAAGGCGCTTCTCGCCGGCGACGGCGACATCATCGCCAGGATCTACAAGGAGCGGGTGACGCAGCGCGGCTACGGCTCGGGCGCATGGGGCTGGAAGACGGCCTACCGCGAGACCGTCGCGCTCTGATTTTCAAGGTGCGCGGGGCGGCGCGTCCGCCCCGCTTGAGGCCGTGACGACAAGGCCGGCAAGGCCACGAACGAGAAAAGAGGGAGGGAAGTCCCGATGAGGTCCGGTTTCCACATGGTTCGGACGCTCCTCGCCGCGCTGGCGATCATGACGGTCGTGGGCGCCGGCGTCGGCCTCGCGCAGACCGGGCAGGACCCCCGCCCGGCGGCCGGCGGCCAGCCGAGCGGCTCGAACCCGACCGCGATGTCGGTGAAGGAGGACCAACTCCTCGGCGCGCTCAGGGGCGGCGACAACATATCCGGCCGCAACACGTTCCCCGACCCCAAGGCCGCGATCCTGCAGCAGCCGCAGGGGCGCGACTACCGCGGCTTCCGCGAGGGCTGGCTGCCGTGGATCGGCGGCATCGCGGTCCTCGGCATGCTCATCGCGCTCGCCGTGTTCTATTTCTCGCGCGGCCGCATCGCGCTGGAGCCGAGCGACGAGTCCGGCGTCAAGATCCAGCGCTTCAACGCCTTCGAGCGCTTCACCCACTGGATGACGGCGACCTGCTTCATCGTGCTCGCGCTCTCGGGGCTGAACTACATCTTCGGCAAGCGCCTCCTCATGCCGCTGATCGGGCCGGACGCTTTCGCCGGGCTGTCGCAGTGGGCGAAGTACGCCCACAACTTCCTGTCCTGGCCGTTCATGCTCGGCGTGCTGTTCATGCTCGTGGTGTGGGTCAAGGACAACATCCCGGACCGCTACGACTGGGCCTGGCTCAGGGCCGGCGGCGGCTTCCTGCGCGGCGGCGCGCACCCGGACGCGGCGCGCTTCAACGCCGGGCAGAAGCTGATCTTCTGGTCGGTGGCGCTCGGCGGCATCGCGCTGTCGGTGACGGGCATCATCATGCTGTTCCCGTTCTCGTACGCCAACATCAACGGCATGCAGTGGGCGCAGTACATCCACGCCGTCGTCGGCGTGATCCTGATCGCCATCATGATCGCCCACATCTACATCGGCTCGCTCGGCATGGAGGGCGCCTACGACGCCATGGGCTCCGGCGAGGTCGACCTCGCCGGGGCGCGCCGCCACCACCGCATCTGGGTCGAGGAGCAGCAGGCCAAGACCGCGAGCGGCCGCCAGCCCGTCGGCGGCTCCGTCGCGCCGGCGGAATAATCCCCCTCTCCCGCTTGCGGGAGAGGGTCGGGGTGAGGGGAGAGTCCGGCGCGCTGGCCCTCACCCGGTCGGCGTCGCCGACTCGACCTCTCCCGTTGCACGGGAGAGGTGAATGCGCGTGATCGGTCTTGCCGGGTGGAGCGGGGCGGGCAAGACGACGCTCCTCGTCAAGCTCATTCCCGTGCTTCGCAGCCGGGGCCTGACGGTCTCGACCGTGAAGCACGCCCACCACGCCTTCGAGATCGACCAGCCGGGCAAGGACTCCTTCGAGCACCGGGCCGCCGGCGCCCGGGAGGTGCTGGTCGCCTCCGAGCGGCGCTTCGCCCTCATCCGCGAGCTGCGCGGCGAGCCCGAGCCCGGCCTCGCCGCGCACCTCGCCCGCCTCTCCCCCGTAGACCTCGTGATCGTCGAGGGCTTCAAGGCCGCCGCCCACCCGAAGATCGAGGTCCACCGCGCCGTCAACCGCAAGCCGTTCCTCTTCCCCGATCTGCCGAACGTGCGCGCCATCGCGACCGACGGCCCGGTTCCGGGCGCAACCGTCCCGCTCCTGCCCCTCGATGACGTCACTGCGATCACCGACGCTGCGCTCGCCCTGGCCGAACCTTTGGCCGAGGTGATCGCGGGGCTTGTGGCCGCAC
>DASVPW010000019.1:0-21309 GCA_036389455.1 Beijerinckiaceae bacterium | reverse complement strand
GGTCCCGCGGCCCGGTCCCGACGGCGAGGCGATGCTCGACGATCGCCACGATCGGCGTGCCGGGGAGGACCAGCTCGGGCGGGAGCCGGTAGAGCTCGGCGTAGCGCCGGTTGCAGACGATGAGCTGCCCGTCCGCATCATACATGCACAGGCCCTGGGCCATGTGGTTGAGGGCGGCGTCGAAGCGGCGGTTCTGCTCGGCAAGCGCCCGCTCCGCCTCCTTGCGCTCGGTGACGTCCTCGTGGGTCGCGACCCAGCCGCCGTCGGGCATCGGCTGATAGGCGATCGAGAAGACGCGCCCGTCCTGAAGCTCGAGGAGGCGCGTGCGCGGCGTCCGTTGCGCCACGGTCGAGGTCAGGTCGGCGATGTACTGCTCGGGCCCGGTCTTCGGGTAGATGCCCATCGCCAGCCGGTGGGCCAGGATGTCGTCGTAAGACGTGCCCGGGACCGCAAGCTCGGGCGGGAGCCCGTACATCTCGGCGTAGCGCCGGTTGCAGACGATGAGCCGGCGCTCGCCGTCGAACATGCACAGGCCGTGGGTCATGTTGTTGAGGGCGGTGTCGAAGCGCAGGTTGTGCCGCGCGAGCTCGCCGTTGATCTTCTGGAGCGCCGCATGGGTCGCGGCCAGGCGGTCCCGCGTCTCGCGCTCGGCCGTGACGTCGGTGCCGACCCCGCGGTAGCCGAGGAACGCGCCGTCGGCGCCGAAACGGGGCTGGCCGCTGATCCTGAACCAGCGGATGCGCCCGTCCCGGTGGTTATAAGGGTAGACAAAGTCCCGGAACGGGCGGCGGGCCAGGAGATCGTCGATGTGCGGCTGCCAGAAGGCCCGGTTCTCTGCGTTCGCTGCGATGTCGAGGCGGCTCTTGCCGACCTCGCGGTCGGGCTCAACGCCGGCGACCGCCTGCAGGCGGCTCGAGAAATAGGAGAAGCGCAGGTCCGCGTCCATTTCCCAGAACCAGTCGGACGCGATCTCGGCAAAGTCTTCAAGCAACCGCTCGGACACCCTCGGGGCCCCTTGTTGATGGGCCCATCAAGAAGGAAAGGACTCTAAGAAAGCGTTATGAGGGCTCCCGCCCTACGTCGCGATGCCTCATCAGGACGCGGAACATGCGGAACAGGATGTCTTGGTTATTGCTGCCCTACGTCTCTCACAGTACGTTTTTGTCGTGATTAGTCGTGGCGCAATGCCGCTACTCGAAAGCTCTGGAAAGACGAGCGTCCGAACCAGTTCCGCGGTCTCGACACCGCTGAAGGGCGCCCGCCGGCGCACGAGGGACTTCGGGAGCGCTCGATAGTTTTCGCATTACTCCGCCGCGACCCGCGCGGTTTCGTCCGGCTCGCGCATCTCGGTCTCCCTACGGGCCGCCTCGCGGGCGGCTTCGAGGCAGGCCTTGAGGGCTTCGCGCAGCGAGGCAACGTAGTAGTCGGCTCCGATCGCCTTGCGCAGGGACTCGTCGACGAGCACCGGGTCCTCCGCCGGCCACAGGCCGACGAGGATCGGCGCGTCCTTCAGCTTCTGGCGCAGCCGGCGGATGAGGTAGCGCAGGTGGGCCGGGTTGCCGCTGATGTCGAGATACGAGATGCACGCCAGGGCGACGCCCTTCGTATCGAGGCCGATGATGTTCGAGCGCGACACCGCCTCGTGCGGCACGACCCGGGCGCCGAGCCCGTGCTTGCGCAGGAGCTGCGCCAGCATGGTGGCGGCGGCCTCGTCGAGGGGCCCGCGCCCGGCGATGCACATGACGGGCGCCTCGCCGCGCCAGCGCTCGGGGAGCTCCGCCGTATTGGGCGCGCCGCTCTCGACCGGCGGGTCCTTCGGCAGCGCCTTCTCGGAGAGCGTGGCGCCGGCGACGTCCTCTTTCTTCGGCTCGGACGCGCCCTTCGGCTCCTCGTCCGGGAAGGACGCGAGGTCGTTGACGAGGCCCTTGATGGCGTCCTTGATGCGCTCGATCTGCGGCGGCGTCAGCACGCCCCGCGTCGCGTCGTTCGCGGCGAGCTGGAGCCCGCGCAGCGCCACCTCGTCGTAGTAGGACGAGATCGAGCGCTCCTTCAGAAGCTGCTCGGCGTGCTCCAGCGCCTCGTCCGGATCGCCGGCGAGCAGGCGCTGATAGAAGTTCTCGGAAGGCGTCAGGGCCGGGCGGTCGCCGAGAAGAACGTCGAGGAATTCGAGCCGCTCGACATGGCGCCCGAGCACCACGAGGCACAAGGTCAGCGGCATCGCGATGACGAGGCCGACCGGCCCCCACAGCCAAGTCCAGAAGATCGCCGACAGCACCACCGCGAAGGGCGAGAGGCCGGTGCTCTGGCCGTAGACCAGGGGCTCGACCACGTGGCCCATCATCGGTTCGGCAACAATGAAGAACGCAACCGTCATGAGCGCCATCGACCAGCCCGGATCGACGGCGGCCGCGAGCGCCACGGGCAGCACGGCCGCGACGAACGAGCCGACGTACGGCACGAACCGCATGATCGCGGCGAAGATGCCCCACAGCAGCGGGCTCGGCACGCCGATCGCCCACAGGGCAAGTGCCGTGACGACGCCGAAGGCGCCGTTTAACGCGAGCTGGGTCAGGTAATAGCGGGAGAGACGCCGGGCGGCATCGTCCATGGCGATCGTAGTGCGGTGGAGGTCGCGGGCGCCGAACAGGCGGATCATGCGGTCGCGCAGGTCCTCGCGCTGGAGGAGGATGAAGATCACCACCACAAGGGTGATGAACACTGTCGCGAGCGGGTGCACGACCGGCAACAGGAACCGCCGGGCGAGCTCGACGGGCGTGAGGTCGGGCTGGCGGACCTCGACCGGCAGCGGCTTCACCTCCGGGGCGGGCTGCGGGCCGGTTTCAGGCGAGGGGATCGCCTTGGCTGGACTCTTGTCCTCGGTGGCCCGCTCGATCTCGCGGCCGAGGTGGCGGACGTAGTCCGAGGCGCGGCCGATCACGCCGCCCTTCAGCCCTTCGACCTTGGCCCGGATGGTGGTTTCGTAGCGCGGCAGGTCCGTGCCGAGCTGGGCGACCTGCAAGCCGATCGTCGCCGCCAGCGCCGCGATGACGCCGAGCGCGAACAGCACCGCGATCGCGACCGACAGCACGCGCCCGAGGCGCCAGCGCCGCAGGAGATCCACGAACGGCGCCAGCACGAAGGCGAGCAGCACCGCGAGCACGATCGGCAGGAGCACGTCCTGGGCGACGTAGAGCGCGGCCGCGACCGCGACCCCGACCGCGAGCGTCATCAGGCTCGCCGGAGTCGGCGTTTCGGCCGGCGGCACCTCGTTCGCTGGCGCGGGCCGCGGAGTCGGCGCATCTGCCATGGGGTCTCTCCGGCCGGCCCGGCGGCCGAGGGGTCGAAGCTTCACGTTACCCAACGTGCGAGGGCAGGAATCGATCCTGCCATGCGGCGGGTGCTGTCCTAATCAGGCAGCCAGTGCCAATTGCCGGGCAAGTGTCCTAACTCGGATCCGACGTCTGGCCTCACTCGTTTTGCAGACGTTCGATTTCGTCCCGTACATATTCCGGGAAGTTGATGACGCGCTTTGGAAGCACGTTGAGCAGGTCTCGAATTTGATCCATTCCGAGTTCGGTGAGGTCGATGGTCTGTGCGGGAGCCGGCTCGGTTGGCCCGCAAGTCACGAATGGGCTCCATCGGCCTTCTGCGAACTCCATGAGGCGCTCCTTCCCGAACAGCTTCACGGCCGCCGCGAGTTCCAGGACGAGGGTCTGCTCGTCGATCGTCAGCCTCAGCTTCATGGGCGTCCTCTCCGGACCCGTCGGATCTCAAATTGATTTCTCCCGGGAACCGCGGTCAAGGGTGAATCCGAGGGGGTGGTCCGGTATCCCGAGGCCGATGAAGACGAGGAAAAAGCCGGCGTAGTCGCCAGCGCAGCCCGAGGCTTGGAGCCGATGATACCACCTTGGCCGTCGGGCCAACCGGCGGGCCGCCCTCGCACCTGCGCCGCGGGGATGGCGATTAGCCGGCCGCCGTCCTAGGGTGCGCCGCCGCGATTCAAGGTTTTCCATGACCCAGCCGATCCCCGTCTTCGACGGCCACAACGACGCCCTGCTGCGGCTCTTCCGCCGCGGCGGCGAGGCCGAGCGCGTGTTCCTCGATGGTGAGGCGCCGGGCCACATCGACCTGCCGAAGGCCCACCGTGGCGGGCTCGCGGGCGGGCTCTTTGCGATCTTCTCGCCGTCCGACGACGCTGCCGGGGGCGGTTCGAAGGTCGAGGCCCTGATGGAGACGCCGCCCTACGACATCCCCCTGCCGGACCATCTCGAGCTGACCTTCGCGCAGCGCGTGACGCTCCACATGGCGGCGCTCCTGTTCCGCATCGAGCGCGCCGCCGGGGGCACCGTGAAGGTGTGCCGCACGGCGCCCGAGATCGAGGCCGCGATCGAGGCCGGGGTGCTCGCGGCGGTGCTGCACGTCGAGGGCGCGGACGCGATCGACCCGGACTTCCACCTCCTCGACGTGCTGCACGAGGCGGGCCTGCGCTCCCTCGGCCTCGTGTGGAGCCGTCCGACGATCTACGCCCACGGCGTTCCGTTCCGGTTCCCCTCCTCGCCGGACACCGGGCCGGGCCTCACCGACCTCGGCCGCCGGCTCGTCCGCCACTGCAACGCCAAGAAGATCGTGATCGACCTCTCGCACCTCAACGAGGCGGGGTTCTGGGACGTGGCGAAGCTCTCGGACGCGCCCCTCGTCGCGACCCACTCGAACGCGCACGCCCTCGTGCCGCACTCGCGCAACCTCACCGACCGCCAGCTCGCGGCGATCCGCGACAGCGGCGGCATGGTCGGCGTGAACTTCGCGACGAGCTTCCTGCGCGCCGACGGGCGGCGCGACGCGGACACGCCGCTCGAGGACGTGCTTCGCCACCTCGACCACCTCCTCGACAAGGTCGGCGAGGACGGCGTCGGCTTCGGCTCGGACTTCGACGGCGCGACGGTGCCGCGCGCCATCGGCGACGCCGCCGGCCTGCCGCACCTCGTCGAGGCCATGCGCCGGCACGGCTACGGCGAGGCGCTCGTCCAAAAACTCTGCCGCGGGAACTGGATCCGCGTCCTCGGACGGACCTGGGGCGAGCCGCGCGCGCCCGGCCGTGCCGAGCTCGCGGCCTGAGACAGTCCAAGGGAGCCCTTCGATGATCGAACTCCACACCTGGTCGACCCCGAACGGCCGCAAGGTCTCGGTCATGCTCGAGGAGGTCGGCCTCCCCTACTCGGTGCACCCGGTCAACATCGGAAAGGACGAGCAGTTCAGGCCGGAGTTCCTGGCGATCAGCCCGAACAACCGCATCCCGGCGATCGTCGATCCCGACGGGCCGGGCGGCCGGCGCTTCCCGCTGTTCGAGTCCGGTGCGATCCTGATCTATCTCGCCGAGAAGACCGGCAAGCTCATCCCGAAGGATCCGGCCGCCCGCTACACCGCCCTGCAATGGCTGATGTGGCAGATGGGGGGCCTCGGGCCGATGCTCGGGCAGACGCACCACTTCCTGCGCGCCGCGCCGGAACAGGTTCCTTATGCCATCAACCGCTACAAGGCCGAGACGCGACGCCTCTACGGCGTCCTCGACAAGCGCCTCGGAGAGGCCGAGCACCTCGCCGGCGAGTACTCGATCGCCGACGTCGCATCCTACCCGTGGGTCGCCCGGCACGAGTGGCACCAGATCGAGCTGGCGGATTTCCCCCACGTCAGGCGCTGGTACGACGCGATCGGCGCCCGCCCGGCGGTCCAGCGCGGCATGAAGGTGCCGGGCTGAACCTCTCCTTCGGGACAGGCAAGCGAGCTCCCCCATGGCGTGGCTCACTCTTTTCTTCGCCGGGCTGTTCGAGGTCAGCTGGGCGGTCGGGCTGAAATACACGGAGGGCTTCACGCGGCCTCTGCCCTCGCTCCTCACGCTTGCCGCGATGGCGGCGAGTCTCGGCCTCCTCGGTCTCGCCTTGAAGGGGCTGCCCTCGGCACGGCTTATGCGGTGTGGACCGGGATCGGCACCATTGGCACGGTCATCGCCGGGATCGTCCTCTTCCGCGAGAGCGCGGACCTGCTGCGGCTCGCCTGCATCGCCCTGATCCTCGCCGGCATCGTCGGGCTGAAGCTCGTGACCGATAGCTGAATCGCGGGCCGGGCCCGCGGCTTGAGGGCATCCTGCCGGTAAACGTTAGCGTTTCCTGGCATTTCGACGGTCAAGCCCAGGGCGCCAACATAACTACAAAGCCTTGGACGAATTTGCCTAATCGCGTCCGTGCAGCGGGCATTTCCGATTTGCCAACACTTTTCCTCTATGGATTGCGGGCCCTCGGGAAGGGCGTCTTGGGGAACAGCCCGCCGTCATGCTCGCGTTGCCAGAGCTCTCCTCGCTCTTCCGCCGGTTCGGACCGAGCTGCGGCGGCAATGTCCTCCTGATCTTCGGCTTCGGCGCGCCCCTGCTGTTCGGGGCGATCGGCGTCGCGGTAGACTACTCGACCTGGGCCTCCCAGACCGCGAAGCTGCGCAGCGCTGCGGACCTCGCGGCGCTCGCCGCGACCCGCGAGCTGCAGGTCGGGAACCCCGACGAGGCGCGCATCCAGTCGGTCGCGCAGAGCATCGTCGCGCAGCAGATCCACGTCGCCGACGGCGACGGCCCGGTGGCGGTCGCGACGACCCCGATCCGCAGCACGGCGCAAGGCCCGATCAAGGGCGTGAAGGTCACGCTTACCCAGCGCAAGAACGCGATCATGAGCCGGCTCGTCACGCCGGAGCTCACCGACATCGAGGTCTCGGCGACCGCCCAGATGGCGGGTGGGACGAAGGTCTGCGTCGTCGGCCTCGACGAGGCGGCGCCGGACACGATCCGCCTCGACGACCAGGCCCGGATCTCGGCCGGCGGCTGCTCGGTTTACGTCAACTCGAAGTCGACGACGGCGCTCAGGGCCGAGAACGGCTCCCAGGTCGTCTCGATGCTGGCCTGCACGTCCGGCGGCTACAAGAGCACGTCATCGGCGAACTTCGCCCCGCGGGCGCCGACCACCGACTGCCCGAAGACCCCCGACCCCCTCGCCGACCGCCCGGCGCCGCCGGTCGGGAGCTGCCTGTTCTCGACTTTCCTGAAGATCCAGGCGGTCACCCGCACGCTGAACCCCGGCACCTACTGCGGCGGGCTGTACATCGAGAGGGGGGCCAGGGTCACGCTGAACCCCGGCATCTACGTCATCAAGGACGGCCCGCTCATCGTCGGCCCCGGTCCCCTCCTGTCGGGCGCGGGCGCGCCCGGCCTGTCGGCAATCGCCGCGCTCGGCGATCCGAACCACGACGCCAACGACGACGGCACCGCGGCCTCGACCGGCTGGCTCAAGGGCACCGGCGTCGGCTTCTACTTCACCGGAGACGTCAAGCCGAACAAGAAGACCGGCCAGACGGTGGTGATGCGCTTCGAGCCGAACTCGCTCGTCGAGATCACGGCGCCGACCTCCGGGCCGATGGCCGGGCTCCTGTTCCACGAGGACCGCACCGCGATCGCGGACCGGCGCTTCGAGATCCTGAGCGACAGCGCCCGCCGGCTCGTCGGCACGATCTACATCCCGCGCGGCGTGTTCAGCGTCTCGGCGAACCAGACCGTCGCCGACCTCTCCGAGTACACGGCGATCGTGACGAAGCGCATGGAGCTGTTCCAGGCGCCGAACCTCGTGCTCAACACCCGCTACACCGAGACGCAGGTCCCGGTGCCGGAGGGCCTCGGCCCGAACAGCGGCAAGGCGCGCCTCGTGCAGTAGGCGCGACCTACCAGCCGCGCTTGCGCCGCAGGCCGTGCGCCGGCGCCCACGGCGGCGGGCCGCCCCGCCACTTGGCCTTCTTGCCGCCCTTCCAGCCCTTGCCGCCCTTCTTGGCATAGGCGAGCGCCGCGTCCGGGAGGGCCTGGACGAGACTGTCCGCCGAGACCGGCGCCGCGCGGACGGCTGGCGCCGCGACGAGCACGAAGGCGAGCGTCCCGAGCGTTGCAAAAAGGTGGCGCATGGCTTCACTCCTGGAGGAACGCCCTACCTGTCGACGCGGGACCGGCGTTTCGGTTCCGCCGGGCCGTTCCATCCGCGGAGCCGCTGCCCGGCAGGTCGGGCATCCAAGTGCCATCGTACGGATCGGACGGCTTGGATTTTCTTTGACTTGCCTCGCCCGGCGGCGCACGCTCCCGGATAAGCGGGAAATACCCGCTTTTTGCTTGGGGGTTCGGGGAGTGAGGCGCCCGATCTCGATCGCCAAGCTTCCCATCCTGAAGGAAGCGCCGGAAGACGCGCGCCTGCTGCGCCGGCCCGGCATCGTGCACATCCCGTCGAACACGGTGCACTACGTTTGCGGGCACTGCTCGACGCTGCTCGTGGTCGCCGACGAAGGCCAGCGTCTCCACGTCGTGATCGAATGCCGCGAGTGCGGAACGCTGAACGACGCCCGCCTCTGAGCCCGCCTTCAGGACCAGACGAGCCGGTCCATGATCGCGTTTGGGCGCGCGCTCTGCCGCGTCAGCCAGTCCTGCACGTGCGACGACAGCCGGGAGGCCCCGAGACCCTCGTCGAGCCTCAGCTCGCCGGCGTGGATGCCCCGCGCCACGAGGAGCGAGGGAATCCCGAACTTCCGGGCGCCGGCGATGTCGGTGCGGATCGCGTCCCCGACCGCGAGCACCCGCGCAGGTTCGACGGCGCGCCCGAGCGCCTTTCCGGCGAGGCGAAGCGCCGCCTCGTAGATCGGCCGGTGCGGCTTGCCGGCGTAGAAGACCTCGCCGCCGATCGCCTCGTAGGCCGTCGCGATCGCGCCCGCGCAGGGGATGAGCTGGCGCCCCCGCTCCACCAGGAGGTCGGGATTGGCGCACAGCATCCACAAGGATCGCGCGCGCATGCGTTCGAGCATGGGGCGGTAGTCGTCGGCGGTCTCGCGGGTGTCGTCGAAGAGCCCCGAGCAGACCACGTAGTCGGCCTCGTCGAGGGTTCCGAAGCGGACCTCGAGCCCCGAGAAGATCGGCTTGTCGCGCTCCGGCCCGACGTGGTGGACGACCTCGCCCCGGCGCTGCGCAACGATCGCGCGCGTGAGGTCGCCCGAGGTCACGACGGCGTCATAGGATCGGCGCGGGACGGCGAGGCGGTCGAGCTGCCCGACGACGGCGCTCCCCGGCCGCGGCGCATTGGTGATCAGGATGGCGCAGCAGCCGCCGCCGGCGCGGAAGCGCGAAAGCGCCTCGCAGGCGGGCGCCGAGGCCTCGATGCCGTTGTGGATCACTCCCCAGACGTCGCACAGGACGACGTCGTAGCGCGACGCGATCTCTTCCAGGCCGGAAACGAGGGGGATGGGATCGGGATTTTTCGGGGCGGCGGCGGCGGCGGAGGTCATGAGGGGCCCGCCGGTACGGGGCCGCCCTTTGCAAGTCAACTCGGGCGCGCTCAGCTCGCGCGGCGCAGGAAGGATCGGAACGGCATTCGCCGGGGCGGCTCGGGCGCGGGCGGAGGCTCCGCCGCCGGCGTGGGCGGGGGAGCGGCGGCTAAAACCGGCGTCGAAGCCGGAGCGGGCGTGGCGGGCGCGGCGGGGCTCAGGACCTCGGCGCGGAGCGGGCGCGGCGGCGAGAACACGAAGCCCTGCGCCATCGGCACGTCGAGTTCGAGGAGATCCGGCACGTCCTCCTCGCGCTCGACCCGCTCGGCGATGAGCCTGATCCCGGCCCGGGACAGGACGGCGGCGAGGTCGTGCAACTCGACGTCGAGGCCGCCTGGGGCCTCGGCGGCGAGCAGCATCTCGGCCGGGATCTTGACGAAGCGCACGCCCCGGTCGGCGAGCGAGAGCGGATCGAGGCGCAGGTCGGTCGCCCGGTCGAGGGCGAAGACGAGGCCGCGGTCGCGAAGCTGCGCGAGCGCGCCGGCCTTCTCGGCGTCGAGGGTGCGCCAGCAGCGCTGCGACAGCTCGAGCACGAGGCGCCCGGGGAGGTCCGGGTGCGCCTCGATGAGCCGGGCGACCGCACGCAGGAAGCCGGGCTCGGCCAGGGAGGCGGGCGACAGGTTGCAGGCGATCGAGGCTTCGCTGCCGCGCGTCGCGAGGTGCCGCACGATCGCGGCCGAGCGGGCGAGGACCTTCCTGTCGAGGTCCGGCATCAGCCCGCGCTCCTCCAGCACTGGCAGGAACTCGGCCGGCACGAGGAGCGTGCCGTCGGCGAGCCGCAGGCGGGTGAGCGCCTCGTAGAACCGCACCTTGCGCTGCGGCAGGGAGACCACGGGCTGGAGATGCAGCTCGATCCGCTCGCCCTCGAAGGCCGCGACGATCGCGGCGGCCGGAGACTTGCCGGGAGCCTCGGGCGGCTCGGGCGGCCGCGCCTTGGGGATCGGCGGCGCCTCCGCCGGACGCGCCGGCGGCGCCTCGGCGGGCGCCGGACGGGCCGGGGCGGCGGCCGCAGCGGGGCGCGGCGGCTTCTGGGCGGCCTGCTTCAGGAGGGCGAGGTCGCGCACGATCTCGCCGATGAGCCCGATCTCGGCCGTCATCTCGGCGAGGCCCGCGTCCGACGCGGCGTCGGGCGGCTCGGCCGGGGCAGGCCGGGGCGCCGATTCGAGCCCGACGAGACGCAGCGAGACGGCGTCGAGGTCGCTCGAGAGCTTCGCGGCCTGCGCCCCAAGGCGGCGCGCCCGCAGGATCGCGACGGCGGCGAGCACGAGCGCGCTGCCGGCGAGGAGCCACGGCGCGATCGACATCTCCATGGGCCGGCCCCCGCCCGCCGGCGCCGCTTTGGCGCCGAATCACCCCGATGTATCGTTTGTCGCCGACCGGCTTCGCTCCGGCAAGGTGCCGGACCCGAAAGGCTTTGGACATGACCCGTTTTCTGAACCCACCGACCATCATGGCCCCCGGATCGCGCTACAGCCATGGCGTGGAGCATCGCCTGGGGATGCGCCGGCTCGTCATCTCGGGCCAGGTCGGCATCCGTCCGGACAGCACCGTCCCCGAGGGGCTCGAGGCGCAGGCCGAGGCGGCGCTCGACAACCTCACGGTCCGCGACCGCCAGTTCGCGGGCCACGCGCCGGCCTCGACCTATCTCGAGATCGCGGGGCTTGCGTCGCCGCGCTTCCTCGTCGAGATCGAGGGCGAAGCCGTGAAGGAGTTCGAGCCATGACCGGCGGGCACCGGGAAGAGCGCAAGGAGCTGATCATGCAGGTCGACGGCATGACGGGCGGGCGCTGCGTCGACGCCGTGACGGAGACGATCCGGTGCCTCGACCCCTCGGCGGAGGTCGCGGTCGACCTCGACCACGGCCGCGTCATGATCCGCACCTTCGCCCAGGCCCTCGAGATCGCTGACGCCCTCGGCAAAGCCGGCTACGAGGCGAAGGGCATGACGCTGTAGCGCCGCGGGGGGCGCCTAGTTCGCGCTCGTCCCCGGGACGGCGGCGGTCTTGAGGCCGGCCTCGCCGAGGTCGGCGATGAAGCGGTCCGTGATCGCCGGGCAGAAGCCGTAGCGCTGGAACGCGCCTCTCAGGTCGCCCATCAGGCGGGGCACGAGGTCGGCGGCCTTGTCGAGGAACGCCTTGGCCCGGGTCTCGTCGCCGTCGCGGTAGGCGATGAGCCCGCGCGCGAGCGGGCCGTAGAAATACGTGTCGCCAACGAGGGTCGCGGCGATGGCGCGGGCGGTCGCGATGTCGCCCTCCATGTAGGCGGCGACGAACTTGAAGAAGTCGTACCAGGGCGGCCGGCCCGGATTGTCCTCGATCGCCCGGTTGAGGAGAGCGAGCCCTTCCGGATAGCGCCCGAGCTGGACGTAGCGCGCCCCGAGCTCCGCCTTGAGGTCGGAATTGTAGGGGTTGAGCTCGATCGAGAGGTGGCCTTCCCGGAGCGCCGCCTCGGTCTCGCCGCGGGTGAACAAGGCGCTCATCATGGCGAAGTGCGCGCGGGCGCTCTGGGGCGCGAGCCCGACCGCCCGCTGGGCCGAGCGTAGCGCCCGGTCGAGAGGGTCCGGGCGCGGGTTGAGGCCGGCCTTGTGCTCCATGAGGTAGAAGCCGGTGAGGAGCGCATGACCGAGGGCGTAGCTCGGGTTCGCCGCGACCGCCGCCTCGAGGCAGTGGCGCACCCTGGCATGCTCCTCCTCGCTGACGCGGAAGCGCGCGTCGTGGGCGAGGATGAGGCAGGCGGCGTCGCTTCCGGCGGGTGCCCGGGCCCGCAGGTCCGAGAAGATCACTCCGTATGGTTGGCCGACCGCGACCCCGATGGCGCGGGCCATGTGGCGCTCGGCGCTCCCTGAGCCGAGGTCCATGCGGGCCTCGAACTCCCGCGACCAGACGAGTTGGCGGCTCGGCTGGTGCATCAGGCGCACGGTGACGTGGACGCCCTCGCCGTGGCGCGCGGCGCGCAGCTTGAGGTCGTAGTGCTCGCGTCCGCGGAGAGGCCGGTCGAGGTCCTGGTCGAGGACGGTGAGGCCGTCGAACTGCGCGAGGGCGTCCGCCATGATCGAGCGCACGGCCGCGGGCGAGAACCCGTCGGGCATGTGGCCGACCGTGCGCAGGGGCAGGACGACGACGACCGGGCGGCCGTCATCGCCGAGCGCACGGGCCCGGTCCGGCTCCGCGCCCGGCCAGAAGGGCGGGACGAAAGAGAGGAGCCCCCATCCGGCCGCGAGGACGAGAACGGCGGCGGCCGTCGCCGCGCCGATCCATAGGGAGGCGCCTCTCCGCGCCGTTCCGGTGGGTTTCGCGGACGCCGGGATTTCTCCGGGCGCGTGCGCGTTTTCGTCTTGGGTGTCTTGGGCGGCGTCGATCGCCGCAGGCGCCGCTGGCGTCTCCGGGCGGTGCTCGAACACGGCCCCGTAGCTTCCGACCGGGATCGCGATGCGGACCGGATCGGCCGCCCCTTCCCCTTCGTAAAAGGCCTGGAGCGCCCGGCGCAGGCGTCCGGCCTCGACGCGCACGATCGGATCGGCCTGCGGATCGAAGTCGTCGGGACGTCCGAGCGCCTGCGTCGCGATGGTGTAGCCCTTGAGGGCCGCGGCCTCGCCGGCGAGCGTCTTCCCGACCACGAAGGTCAGGAAGGCGACAAGGCGCGGCGCGTTCCGGAACGGCTCGCTCGCCACGACGCGGGCGAGGGCCGCGCGGGCGGCCTCGGCCTCCTGCGGCGAACAGATGCGCGATTCCGTCTGGGACGGGCGACCGGCCGGCATAAGGAAGTCCCGGGGAAAAGGATGAGCTAACGTATACCGCATGCCAGCGCGGTCAATGGGGCGGGCTGCGTCTTTTGATCCCGCGGCGCGGCTGCTAAAGCATGTCCACAGGACTTGGAAAGCCCGGGGACCGACACCGATGACCAGCGCCGCCACCCTCCGCCCCGCGAACGACGCGGCTGCCCCCAACGACCTCGCGGCCTGGTGGCTGCCGTTCACCCCGAACCGCGCCTTCAAGGTACGCCCGCGCCTGATCGCCGGCGCCAAGGGCATGCACTACTACACGCCGGAGGGACGCGCGATCCTCGACGGCGCCGCGGGCCTGTGGTGCTGCAACGCAGGCCACAACCGCGATCCGATCGTCGCCGCGATCCAGGCCCAGGCGGCCGAGCTCGACTTCGCGCCGGCGTTCCAGTTCGGGCACCCGAAGGCGTTCACGCTGGCGTCGCGGATCGCCGACCTCGCGCCCGGCGACCTCGACCACGTCTTCTTCACGAACTCGGGCTCGGAGGCCGTCGACACGGCGCTGAAGATCGCCCTCGCCTACTGGAACGTCTCGGGCCAGGGGCAGCGCACGCGGCTCATCGGGCGCGAGCGCGGCTACCACGGCGTTGGCTTTGGCGGCATCTCGGTCGGCGGCATCGTCAACAACAGAAAGTTCTTCGGCTCGCTGCTTTCGGGCGTCGACCATTTGCCGCACACCTACAACCGCGCCGAGCAGGCCTACACCAAGGGCGAGCCCGAGTGGGGCGGCCACCTCGCCGAGGCGCTCGAGCCGATCATCGCGCTGCACGACGGCTCGACCATCGCGGCCGTCATCGTCGAGCCGATGGCGGGCTCGACCGGCGTGCTGCCGCCGCCGAAGGGCTACCTGCAGAAGCTGCGCCAAATCTGCGACCGCCACGGCATCCTCCTCATCTTCGACGAGGTGATCTCGGGCTTCGGGCGCCTCGGCTTCCCCTTCGCGGCCGAGCGCTACGGCGTCGTCCCCGACATGATCACCTTCGCCAAGGGCGTGAACTCCGGCACCGTTCCGATGGGCGGCGTGATCGTCCGAAAGCACATCCACGACGCCTTCGTGAAGGGGCCGGAGTGGGGCATCGAGCTGTTCCACGGCTACACCTACTCGGCGCATCCGCTCGCCTGCGCGGCGGGCCTCGCCGCCCTCGACATCTACCGCGACGAAGGCCTGTTCGAGCGCGCCCGCGCCCTCGAAGCCCCGTGGGCCGACGCCGTCATGGGCCTTAAAAGCGCGCCGAACGTCGTCGACATCCGCACCCTCGGCCTCGTCGGCGCGATCGACCTCGCCTCGAAGCCCGGCGCCGTCGGGGCCCGCGCCTACGAGGCGATGGAGCGCGGCTTCCACGACTTCGGCCTCATGGTCCGCATCGCCGGCGACACCATCGCGCTGTCGCCGCCGCTGATCGTGAGCGAAGGGGAGGTCGGGGAGATCGTGGAGAAGGTCGGGCGGTTGCTGCGGGCGATTTCGTAGGGGCGCCCGCCCTTCTTCGCGGGAGCGGCCAGCGTCGGCTCGGCCGCAGCCCGCACCTGCATCGAGCCGGCCGTGACAGTGGACAACCGGCAGACGGAGGAAACGACGGCTCTCCCCCGTCGTCGCCGGGCTCGATCCGGCCCTGTCCCCATCGCACGAGGCCGCGGCGCGGTCACTCGGACCGCCTTCGTCACGCCCGACGATGCGAGTGGACGATCGACAGACGGGCATCGAGCCCTCCATGGCCGGGCTCGATCCGGCCCATCCCCATCGCACGAAGCCGCGCCGCGGTCACTCGGACCGCCTTCGTCACGCCCACGGCGAAAGTGGACAATCGACAGACGATGACGCGTAGTTTTGGGTCAGCCCGGTCTTCTTGCCGCAATGGGAGAGCAGCGAAGGCGGTTCCGAGTGCGGCAAGAGCCTCGCTTTGGCAACGAGCGCCATCGCCGGATTCAGATCGACCCCGACCGAGCCAAGGATTGCTCTTCGGGCTGTACACGCTCAAGATCATTGTCGACTATGACCCGGACCGGAGCTCTTTCGCTGCTACTTCGGGGCGCGGCCCTGCTACTAGCCTTCGCAGCGGCGTTGGTCAGCGCAGGGGCGTGGCTCATTGGCGCGGGAATGGTCTACGAAGCTTGGCCCAGTCGGCCGGTGGTTGCGGTCCTAGGCGCCGGAGGCTTTGCCGCCTTCGTGCTGCTTCTGATATTCGGAACCCACGCGGACAGAGGAGGCGTCCGGCTATCCTGTAGGGCGGCGATCCTGTTCATCGCGTGCTGTGCATGCCTGGGCGCTATCGAGGTTTTCCATTACTGGACGGTCCTAACGGCCGTCGCCCCAGTGGATCTGGAAAACTACGTCGTTGCGTTCGTAGGGCTGACGCTGCTTGGGCTAGGCTTGGCCGGTATCCGTTTGGGGCTCGGCATGCAAATGCGCTTCTGGCGATTGCTTGCAGTCGGCATGCCGATCGCTTTGGTGGTCCTGATCCTGTCGTTCCTACGAATCTTCCTTGCCTAAGGGCAGCCCTCGACCATCGGCCCCGGTGCCGGCGGAGCCTTCGCGACCTTCCGCACCGTCTCTTTTGAACCGCTCGGAGTCTTCGTCGCACCCGAGCTGGCGCGCGGAAACTAGGACGTCTTGCGCCTGCGAGACCGCGCGGCGACGCCGACGGCCTCATCGCGGCGACGCCGATCGTCCACAACCTCGTCCTCGTGACCCGGAACACGGCCGATTTCGAGGACACCCGCGCTTCGCTGATCGACCCGTGGCGGCAGGAGTGAGGCGATGGCAGGCGCTTGCGCCTGCGAGGCGATGGAGCGCGGCTTCCACGACTTCGGCCTCATGGTCCGCATCGCCGGCGACACCATCGCGCTGTCGCCGCCGCTGATCGTGAGCGAGAGGGAGGTGGGGGAGATCGTGGAGAAGGTGGGGAAGGTGTTGAAAGCTATAGCTTAGCCGATCAACGCCCATTGAAATCCCGAACGGGGCATGCATTATAAGTTCATGCTTCGTTCTCACCAAAAGCGGATGGGTGCGTACTATACGCCCGACGCGGTGGCAGAGAGCCTTGTGCGATGGGTGATCCGGAAGCCTGATGATCGACTTCTCGATCCTTCCTGCGGCGACGGCCGCTTCATCGCCGGACATCGCCTGAGCGTAGGAATCGAGCAGGACCCCGAAGCGGCAACCGTCGCGATGGCGCGTGCCCCCTGGGCTCTCGTCCACGACGGGGATTTCTTTGCTTGGGCGAGCGAGACTAAGGAACGGTTTGAATGCGCGGCGGGCAACCCGCCCTTCATACGTTACCAAACCTTCAAGGGCGAGGTGAGAGAGCGAGCCCAACGCCTATGCGCCCGGCTTGGTGCGAACTTCTCCGGTTTGGCATCGTCTTGGGCGCCATTTCTCGTCGCAGCCGCAAGCCTACTGAAACCGGGAGGTCGGATGGCCTTTGTCGTGCCCGCGGAAATCGGGCACGCACCCTACAGCGCCCCCCTAATCGAATATCTCTTGGATCGGTTCGGGCGTGTGCACGTGATAGCGGTCCAAAAGAAGCTGTTCCCGGATCTATCGGAGGATTGCTGGCTCTTGTTTGCGGACGGCGCCGGAGATCGGACGGACTCAATCGAGTTGTCCATCCTCGGGCGGTTTGAATGCTCATCCGAGCCACCGCGTCCGACACTATCGATTCCCGCCGACGAGTGGCGCAACGTCTGGAATCGTCGGATCAGGCCGTTCCTCATGCTGAAGGACGCACGCGATCTTTATCGCGAGATCGCACAGCATCCCGCAAGCCGCCGCCTCGGCGAAATCGCCTCAGTCGGCATCGGCTATGTGAGCGGCGCGAACGACTTTTTTCACCTCAGGCCGTCAGATGCCGATAGGTTCGGTATTCCCGAGTCCCTGCTTCATCCCGCCGTTCGGAGTGCGCGCACTCTTCCGGCGCGGGCGGTCACCAAGGATATCGTCGAGAGTTGGCGGCGCGCGGACGAACCGATTCTGCTCTTGCGCCTTCCTAAGGACATCGAACTGCCTCGGAGCGTCCAGCGATACATCGACACGGATCGGGGCCAGGCTGCACGCCTCGCCTACAAATGCAGGAATCGCAAGCCGTGGTGGTCCGTGCCGGACGTGCAAGTGCCCGACCTTTTCCTGACCTATATGTCCGGTGTGAGCCCGAGTCTCGTGCGCAATGCGGCGGGTTGCACGTGCACCAACTCGGTGCATAGTGTGCGATTAAAAGACTGGAGAGCTAATCCGACAACGCTCAGCCGGCTTTTCGAGAGTCCGTTCGTACAACTCAGCTGCGAGATTGAAGGCCACCCGTTGGGAGGTGGGATGCTCAAACTTGAGCCTGGCGAAGCAACGCAGATTGTAGTGCCCTTTTCGCGCTTGCCTCTTGACGTTCACACACAAATTATGTCCGACGCTATCGTGGAGATGCGTCGCTGGCGGCACTACGAGAACCTGCCGCTCCAGTAATTGCGAGTGATCGTTTGCCCGCACGAGCCAAGCCATCCACATCGGCAAACATTGATCGGATCGATGCCGAGCTTCAGTATGCTGGAGATCGCGAGGAAATTGAACGTATTTCGGATGAGGTGAAGCGTGCACTACGACTCGCTGAGTTGCCGGAGGTGTATTTCGAGTATGTAGAGGTAGGACGCGCTCAGAAGAAAAATTTCGCCCAGCGTTTCTCAACCGCGCTAGCTCAGAAGGTTGCAGACGCGCTTCGTCCTCGTTTCAAGGGAATCATGCCGCTCGCGGATGGCACTAAGCCAGAATCATTCGGGCGCGGTGCGGGCGGCCTAAAGAAGCTCGATGTGAACTACTGGCCGGGGCCGACCGGCTTAGGTCTTTCCGTTTCGATAAAGACACTCAACTTTCCGGATTTTCGCAGCGGTCGCTACACAAAGAACATGCGCCGGATGGACGGAGAACTTAGAGCTGAGGCTTCTGATCTCCACCGCTTCTCGCCCTACGCCGTGCTCGCGGCGCTCATCCTCCTACCACTTGATGCGGCTCACGATGCAAAAGAAGGTCGATCGAGTCTGAAGCACGCATGGGATGTGTTTCGCCGCCGCGCTGGGCGAGTTTCGGACAAGGACGACATTGCCCTGTTCGAAGCAATTTTTATCGGCGTCTATTCGACTGGGAAGGAAGCCGGAGCCGTCCGCTTCTTCGACCTTGCAACCGAGTTTCCTGATCGCGGTCTGCCCGAATCGCCACAATCGTTCTCGACGGTCCTTAGTAGGATAGAAGCCATTCACCGGGCCCGTCACTAGCCGAGCGCCACCACCCGCTCGACCTTGATCGCGTCCGCGTTCCGCATCGCTTGGGCGAGGTCGTAGTTCATCTGCATCCCGAGCCAGACTTCCGGGCTGCCGCCGAAGGCCTTGGACAGGCGGATCGCCATTTCGGGCGAGATGCCGGCGGAGCCGTTCACCAGTTTGTTGAGCGTCTGGCGGGGGACGCCGAGGGTCCGGGCCGCCGCGGTGACGGAGAGCCCGAGCGGTTCGAGATAGTCCCGGCGGACGTGTCCGCCCGGATGCGGCGGGTTCTTCATTGGCATGCGCTTGCCTCAGCTAGACTCACTCCAGCGCCGCCCCCTTCCGCTCCGGAATGAGCAATGCCGTCGCCACCATGTCCAACACGTAGATCGCAGCCAGAAGCGCGATCGCGGCCTGCCAGGACCAGGCGGTGGCGAGGGCCCCGATGACGAGGGGGCCGAAGCCGCCGACGGCGCGGCCGAGGTTGAAGAGGACGTTCTGGGCGGTCGCGCGGGCTTCCGTCGGGTAGAGCTCGGACATGAGCGCGCCGTAGCCGCCGAGCATGCCGTTGACGAACATCCCCATGACGGCGCCGCCGATAAGGGCCGCGGTCGGGTCCTTGAGCTGCGAATAGACGATGACCATCACGGCGGCGCCGGCCTGGTAGGCGAAGAACGCCGGGCGGCGCCCGACCCGGTCGGCGATCTCGCCGAAGAGCCAGATGCCGAAGGCCATGCCGAGGATCGTGACCGAGGTCCACACGGCCGCCTGCGGCAGGCCGAAGCCGAACTGGCGCGCGAGGTAGCCGGGCATCCAGATCATGAGGCCGTAGTAGCCGAAGTTCTGCACCGAGCAGAGGATCAGCATCCCGAGTGAGACCTTCGCGGTCGCGGCGTCCTTCACGAGGAGCCGGAGCGGCGCCATCGTGCGCGTCGCCTTCGCGCGCTCGGTGAAGAGCGGCGGCTCGCCGACGGCGCGGCGGATCAGGAACGACACCACGGCCGGCAGGAGGCCGACGAGGAACATCCCGCGCCAGCCGATCGCGGGCAGGAGCAGCGGCGTCACGAGCGCCGCCGCGAGCACGCCCGCCTGCCAGCCGAGGCCGACGTAGGACGACACCCGCGCCCGCTTCGCGGCCGGCCAGGCCTCGGCGGCAAGCGCCATGCCGATGCCGAACTCGCCGCCGAGCCCGAGGCCGGCGACCGCGCGATAGAGGGCGAGATCCCAGTACCCTTGCGCCAGCGCCGAGAGCCCGGTGAAGACCGCGAACAGAAGAATCGTCCAGGTCAGGACCCGGACGCGCCCGAGGCGGTCGGACAGCATGCCGAAGCCGATGCCGCCGGCGACGGCGCCGAGGAGCGTCCAGGTCGCGAGCGAGGCGGCCTCGGGCTGCGACAGGCCGAGGTCGGCCCGGATCGCCGCGAGCATGAAGCCGAGGATGAGGAAATCGAACCCGTCCATGGCGTAGCCGACCGCCGAGGCGATCAGCGCCTTGCGGGCATAAGGGGTGACGTCCCCGGCATCGGCCGGGAGCGTGGCGTCCGTGGCGGCCATCGGGAAGGATCAGCTCCGGCGGGCTTGCGCGGCCTGCTTGCGCGCCACGCACTGGTCGACCTGCAGGATCACGGCCTGCGATGGCTTCTGCGACTGCTGGTAATTGTAGCCGAGCTCGCGGTAGCACTCGGCGCGCAGCTGCGTGCCGCTCTTCGCGGCCGGAGCGCGCTGCGTCTGCGCCTCGGCCTGCGAGGCGGCGAGGCAGGCGAGGACGGCGGCGGCGAGGATGCGCGGCATGGACAGGTTCCTCCCGGGCGGAGGCGGCAGTGTCGTGCAGGTCCGCCGGAGGGTCAACGTTTCGCGTGAGCCGCGGATCGCCGCCTTACGCAACCACTGTCGTCCCCTTCCCGGGCGGCGTAAGCCGCCCGGGAAGGGGACCCAGAACCCCGCCGGGGCATGGATCCCCTTCCCACGCCTTCGCGGAGTTTATCCTCGGGCCGGCCGAAGGCCGGACCCGGGGGCTTCGGCTCGCCGGGGATGACAGTCACTCTTTCGGAGGCGTCTCTCGGGGGAGGGGCGAGACCGCAACCTTGCCCCGCCCCTTGCGGCTCGCGTAAGGAGGCGCATGGCCAAGCCCGACAACACGATCAAGCCGCGCCTGCCGCGCGGCTTCGCCGACCGCGGCCCGGCGGACCTCGCCGCGACCGGGCGCATGCTGGAGACGATCCGCGAGACCTTCGAGCTCTACGGCTTCGAGGCGCTGGAGACGCCGTTCGTCGAGTACACCGAGGCGCTCGGGAAATTCCTGCCCGACCAGGACCGTCCGAACGAGGGCGTGTTCTCCTTCCAGGACGACGACGAGCAGTGGCTGTCGCTCCGCTACGACCTCACCGCGCCGCTCGCCCGCCATGTCGCCGAGAACTTCGACGCGCTGCCGAAGCCCTACCGCAGCTACCGGGCCGGCTGGGTCTTCCGCAACGAGAAGCCCGGCCCCGGCCGCTTCCGCCAGTTCATGCAGTTCGACGCCGACACCGTCGGCGCCGCGTCCGTCGCCGCCGACGCCGAGATCTGCATGATGGCGGCGGACACCCTGGAGCGCGTCGGCATCAAGCGCGGCGACTACGTCATCAAGGTCAACAACCGGAAGGTCTTAGATGGCGTGATGGAGGCCATCGGGCTCGGCGGCGAGGCGAACGCCGGGCGGCGGCTCACCGTGCTGCGGGCGATCGACAAGTTGGATCGGCTTGGTGTTGAGGGTGTGCGGCAGTTGCTCGGGCCGGGACGGAAGGACGAGAGTGGCGACTTCACGAGGGGCGCAGGACTTAATGAGCAGCAGATTGAGCAACTCGAAAAACTCTATGGTCACCAACTTCGTCGGTCTCAAGACTTCATAATGAGCCGGCTCTCACA
>DASVPW010000018.1:0-16670 GCA_036389455.1 Beijerinckiaceae bacterium | reverse complement strand
CGTGGCGCTCGTCATCGAGATCGGCCTCCTCGTCGGCTTCGGGGCCGACCCGAAGTCCGTCGACGTCGGCTACGTCGGCCAAAGCCTGACGGTCGGCCTCCTCACGCTGCCCTACCGCCTCCTCGTGCCGGCGCTCTTCGGGCCCCTCGTCCTCCTCCTGCTCTGGCTCTACCTGAGGCGGAGCCATTCCGGCCTCGCCATCCGGGCCGTGGCGCACGGCGAGACGGCGCTCAGCATCGTCGGCCTCGCGCCGCGGCGGGTGAAGCGCCACGCCTTCGGCCTCGCGACCGCCTCGGCGGCGTTCGGCGGCGCCGCCCTCGTGATCCTCGGCCCGGTCGGCCCGTTCTCCGGGCATCTCCAGATCGGACGGGTGTTCGCCGTCGTGGTCCTCGCCGGGATGGGCTCGATCCCCGGGACCCTCGCCGCCGGCTTCGTGATCGGGATCGCCGAGTCCCTCGTGACGAGCTTCCTCAATCCGTCCTGGTCGCCGGGGGTCGCCTTCGCGATTCTCCTCGCCACGCTGGCGCTGCGGCCGACCGGCCTGTTCGGGTCGCCGCGATGAGGCGGCTCGCCTTCCCGGGAGCCGTCGTCCTGGTCCTCGCCGCGGGCCTTGCCGCCCCGAAGCTGCCGATCAACACCTACTACTTCTACGCCGGCTACGTGGTCCTGCAGTTCGTCGCGGTCGCGACCGCCTGGAACGTGCTCGGAGGCTACGGCGGCTACATCAACTTCGGGGCGGCCGGGTTCTTCGGCGCCGGCGTCTATGCGGCGGCGGGGCTGTTCAAGGCCTTCGGCCTGCCGCTGCCGCTGCAGATCGTGGCCGCGGCCGGCCTCGGCGTGGCGCTTGGCGCCGCCATGGGTTATCTCACCCTGCGCGTCCAGGGCGTCTACTTCGCCATCGCGACGCTTGGCCTCGTCGTCGTCCTCGAGACGATCGTCCACAACGTCGAATACCTCGGCGGGGCGCGCGGCCTGCCGATCCTCGCGCCCCAGCCCGCCGCATGGTTCGGCGGCCAGACGCAGCTCGCCTTCTTCGCGATGCTCGCGGTCGCGCTCGCGAGCGTCGCCGTCGCGCGGTGGATCGAGCGTTCCTGGGTCGGGCGCGGCCTGCGGGCGATCCGCGCGAGCGAGAGCGCGGCCGAATGCTCCGGGGTGCCGACCCTCCGGCTGAAGGTGCTGGGCTGCGCCGTCAGCGGCGGCCTGCTCGCGGCGGCGGGCGCGCCGTATCCGTTCTACGCGTCCTTCGTCGAGCCCGGCACCGCGTTCAGCCTCGCCATCGGCCTCAACGCCATCGCGATGCCGCTGATCGGCGGCACGCGCTCCTGGATCGGGCCGGTGATCGGGGCGGTGCTCCTCGGCACCGTGCAGCAGGTCGCGACCGTGACGATCTCCTCGGAGCTCAACGTCCTCCTCGTCGGCCTCGTCCTCATCGTCTTCGTGGCGGCGGCGCCGAACGGCCTCCTGCACCTCCTTTCCCGGCCGCGCCGGAACGATGCCGCACATCATGACTGACGGCATCGGCACGATGACGCACATCATTGTCGCGGCGCGCGGCGTCGAAAAAAGCTTCGGCGCCGTCAAGGCGCTGCAGGGTGTCGACCTCGAGCTCAGGCAAGGGGAGCGGCTCGGGATCATCGGCCCGAACGGCTCCGGGAAGACGACCCTGATCAACTGCATCACCGGCGTGCTGCGGCCGGACCGGGGGGAGATCCGGCTCGCCGGGCGCGACGTCACGCGGCTTCCTCCCCACCGGCGGGCGCGCCTCGGCATCGCCCGGACGTTCCAGATCCCGCAGCCGTTCACGGGCATGACCGTTATGGAGAACCTCCTCGTACCGCTCGACTACCTCGGTCCCGTGGAGGACCCGCTTGGCCGCGCCGACGCCGTGCTCCGCTCCGTCGGCCTGCACGGGCGTCGGGACCATGCGTCCGAGGCGCTGTCGCAGCTCGAGCTGCGCAAGCTCGAGCTCGCCCGGGCGCTCGTCGGCGAGCCCCGCGTCCTGATCGCCGACGAGGCCATGGCCGGCCTCTCCGAAGCCGAGATCGACGAGGTGCTGGCGATCCTCTCCGACCTCAACGGCCGCGGGGTCGCCGTCATCATGATCGAGCACATCATGCACGCCGTGATGCGCTTCTCGGAGCGCATCGTGTGCTTCGAGACGGGCCGCGCGATCGCCGAAGGGACGCCCCGCGCGATCGCGGAGGACCCGGTCGTCCAGAGGGTGTACTTCGGTGAACAGGCTCGTCGTTGAGGGGTTGCGGGCCGGGTACGGGGCCGTCTCGGTCCTGCACGGCGTCGACCTTACGGTCGGCGAGGGGGAGCTCGTGGCCGTGCTCGGGATGAACGGCAACGGCAAGAGCACGCTGCTCAACGCCGTCATGGGCCTCGTCCGGCCGACGGCGGGCAGCATCCGCCTGGAGTGGGATGGAAACACCGTGGAGCTCGCAGGCCTCGCGCCGCACGGGGTGGTGGAGCGCGGCCTGGCCTTCGTGCCGGAGGGCCGGCGCCTCGTCCCGAACCTCACGGCCGAGGAGAACCTCGTGCTCGCCGGCAGCGCGCGGCGGGCGCGGCCGCGCCTCAAGGAGAACCTCGCGTTCTGCTTCGAGCGGTTCCCCGTGCTGCGCGAACGGCGGAGGCAGCGGGCCTCCACCTTGAGCGGCGGCCAGCAGCAGATGCTGGCGATCGCCCGCGCCCTGATGACCTCGCCCAGGATCATGATCGTCGACGAACCGTCCGTCGGGCTCGCGCCGATCGTCGTCGATCAGGTGATCGAGACCCTCCGCGACCTGCAGCGCGCCGAGGGCCTCACCGTCCTGATGGCCGAGCAGAGCTTCTTCCAGGCGATCGGGGCGGCCTCACGCGCCTACGTACTCGCCCACGGCCGCATCATCCGCGAGTTCGGGCACGGCGCCGAAGAAGGCACGCAGGACGAGATCCGCCGCGCGATGCTCGGGGTGAGCTGATCGCTCACCCTTGCCGCCGGATGAAGCCGGTGATCGTCACGCGCTCCCAGATCCCGGCGCGGCGGAAGGGGTCGGCCTCGTTGAAGCGCTCGACCGCCGCCCGGTCGGGCGCCTCCAGGACGAACAGGCTCCCGATCATCGTCGCGCCGTCGTCCGCCGTCAGAGGCCCCGACATCACGATCCGGACGCCGTGCGCGCCCGCGTCGCCAAGGAAGCTCTTGTGGGCGTCGTAGCGGGCGAGCCTTTCGGGCAAGGCTCCGGACCTGTCGAGGGCGTGGACGACGAACAGCATGCCGGGCGCCCCGTCACCCGCCGATCGTGTTCCGCAGCGTGCCGATCCCCTCGATGTCGATCTCGCAGACGTCGCCCGGCCGCATGAAGACCGGCGGCTTTCGGGCATAGCCCACCCCCGCCGGCGTGCCGGTCGCGATCACGTCGCCGGGTTCCAGGGTCATGACTTCCGACAGGATCTCGATCAGGCGAGGGATGCTGAAGATCATGTCGGCCGTGTTCCCGTCCTGCATCGTCTCGCCGTTCAGGCGGGAGGCCACCCGGAGCCCGCGCGCGCCCTCGGGCAGCTCGTCGGGGGTCACGACTTCAGGCCCGAGCGCCCCGCTCGCGTCGAAGTTCTTCCCCATGGTCCACTGCGTCGACTTGCGCTGGTAATCCCGAATGCTTCCGTCGTTGAAGCAGGTGTAGCCGGCGACGTGGCTCAGGGTGTCGCGTTCGGACACCCGCGACGCGGGCCGCCCGATGACGACGGCGAGCTCCGCCTCGAAGTCGAACTTGTCCGAGCACGGCGGCCGCACGATCGGCACGCCGGGCCCGACGATCGAAGTCATGGCCCGCAGGAAGACGGCCGGGTAATCGGGAATGGGGTTGCCGCCCTCCTTCGCGTGGTCGACGTAGTTGAGGCCGATGCAGATCACCTTTCCGGGCCGCGGCACGGGAGGAAGCAGGGTCACCTCTTCGACGTCGAGCGTGTCGGAGTCTCCCGAGGCCCGCACCGAGCCGAGGTCCGCAAACGCCGCGTTGACGCCGGGACGGTCGTATCGTCCGACGACCCGCAGCTTGCTCTTTTCCCGAATCGCAAGTGCGACGTCCCCCCGATGCTCGAAGCACACGAAACGCATGAGGTTTTCTCCTTAGGGTCAACGGGTGATTGCCAGGGCGTGACGCAAATCATAGCCTCGCCGGAAAGAAAGATGCAGGGGAGGAATCGCGACATGTCTGCAAGCCACTGGGACCGCGGCGCGGATCCCTTGCGCCGCTCGCTTCTCCTCGGCGGCGCGGCCGCGGTGTGCATGCCCTCGATCGCGCTCGGCCAGGGGCGGATGACGGTGCGCATCGGCGTGCCGACCAAGACCTACTTCCCGACCATCATCGCCGAGACCGCGATCCGGCAGAAGCTGTTCGGAAAGGAGGGCATCGACGCCGAGCTGACCATCTACCGCGGCGGCGCCGAGGGGTTCGAGGCGATCGCCGCAGGCGCGGCGGACCTGATCTACAATTCTTCCTCGAGCGTCGCCGCGGGGCTGCGCAAGGGCGTCAACGTGCGCTGCGTCGCGAACGGCGGCCTCGGCTACTACGGCTGGCACCTCGTCGTGAAGCCGGACTCGAAGATCACGAAGGCCGCCGACCTCGAAGGCAAAAAGGTCGGGATCACCTCGGCGGGCTCGGGCTCGGACATCCTGGCGCGCTGGACGCTCGCCGAGCGCAAGGTCAACTTCACCCGCGTGCCGCTGGGCGGCGGCGGGCTCGTCCCGAACCTCCTGTCCGGCAACATCGACGCGACGGTGCTCTATTCGCCCCTGACCTACCAGGTCATGCGCAACAAGGAGGCGCGCTCGATCATCGACTTCGGCGCCGAGGTGCCCGAGCACTCGACCGGGAGCTGGATCGCCACCGACAGGATGATCAAGGAGAAGCCCGAGGCGCTGCAGAAGACGCTCAACGCGCTCTACGGCGGGCTCGCCTTCCTGCGGGCGCCGGAGAACCGCGCCACCGCCGTGAAGCTCGTGGCCGAGATCGACGAGATCGCGGAGGAGATCGCCGCGGCGGAGCTCGACGGCAACATCGTCAAGCTCTCGACCACCGGCGAGTTCAGGCCCGAATGGATGGAGCGGGCCTTGGAAATGGCGAAGCTCATCGGCATGACGGATCTCGCGCCGCCGTCCGAGGCCTACGTGACCCAGTTCAGGCCGGTGCCGACCAAGGCCTGAAGCGAGGCGGACCGCTCCCCGTGACCCGGCTGCAGATCGTCCTCGCCCGGCTCGCGCTCCTCGCCCTCGTCGTCGGCGCGTGGGAATGGCTGCCGCGCGCCGGCGTCGTCAACCCGCGCCTCCTGCCGCCCCTGTCCGACGTCCTCGCCATGCTGGGGCAGCTCCTCGGCCGCCCGCAGGTCCACGAGGCGATCTCGGTGACGGCGGCCGAGGTGGTGGTCGCCTTCCTGATCGCCGTCCCGCTCGGGGCCGCGATCGGCGTCCTGATCGCCGAGAGCGACTACCTCGGGGAGGTGTTCCGGCCGATCCTGTTCTACGTCTTCAGCATCCCGAAATCGATCTTCCTGCCCATGTTCATCCTGGTGTTCGGGATCGGCTTCGGGCAGAAGGTCGCCTATGCGGCGTTCTCGACCACCTTCGTCGTGATCATGAGCGCCGCCGCGGCGATCGAATCCGTCAAGGCCGACCACATCCTCGTGGCGCGCTCCTTCGGCGCGACGCGCTCGCAGATTCTCCGGCGGGTCTACGTGCCGAGCATGCTGCCGGTGCTGCTCGAGGCCCTGCGCATCTCGATGATCTTCAACCTCACCGGCGTGATGATCGCCGAGATGTACGCCTCCCGCACCGGCATCGGCCACCTGATCGCCAACTGGGGCGAGAACTTCCAGATGCGCCAGCTGTTCGCCGGCGTGATCCTCGTCGCCCTCGTCGCCGTCCTGTTCAACGAGACCGTCCGCTTCCTGGAGAGCCGATGCAGCACCTGGCGGACGTGACGCGGCTCCACCCGGAGGAGGCCGAGCCCGTAATCGAGGTCGCGGGCCTGACCCACGTCTATTCGGCCGCGGAGGCCCGGGTGCCGGCGCTCGAGGACATCTCGATGAGCGTCGGGGCCGGCCGCTTCACGGTCATCGTCGGGCCGAGCGGATGCGGCAAGACCTCGCTCCTCATGATCCTCGCCGGCCTGCGCCACCAGACCGAAGGCACCGTCCTGTGCAACGGCCGCCCGATGATGGACCCCGACCCCGAACGGGTCGGCGTCGTGTTCCAGGAGGCGAGCCTGTTCCCCTGGCTCTCGGCCGTCGACAACGTCGAGTTCCCGCTTGCGCTCCGCGGGGTGCCGAAGGAGGAGCGCCGGCGCCGCTCCGACGCGATGCTCAGGCTCGTCGGGCTCGAGGGGTTCGGCCAACGCTACCCGCACGAGCTGTCCGGCGGCATGAAGCAGCGCGTGTCGATCGCCCGCGGCCTCGTCCAGGACCCGCCGGTGCTGCTCATGGACGAGCCCTTCGCGGCCCTCGACGAGCAGACGCGCATGACCATGGGGCACGAGCTCCTGCGCATCTGGTCGACGACGAGGAAGACCGTGGTGTTCATCACCCACAGCCTGACCGAGGCCGTCTATCTCGCCGACGAGGTGCTGGTCATGTCGGCGCGGCCGGGGCGGATCGTCGACCGCATCCCGGTGACCCTGCCGCGCCCGCGCACCTACGAGATGATGGCGACCGACGTGTTCGGGCGGCTGCGCGACCGGATCTGGCAGCAGATCCGCAAGACCTCCCAGCCGGGCCTGGAGTAGGGACGATGCGGCGGCCGTCTCCTTCGACCATGCGATGGCTTATCCTCGTCGCGCTCCTCGCGTTCTGGGAGCTGATGCCGTCGACAAAGCTCATCCCCGAGCTGTTCCTGCCCTCCCTGTCGAAAACGCTGACGGTGCTCTGGAGCGACCGCCACGACTACCTCGCGGCGCTCGGCGTCACCCTCTACGAGGTCGCGGTCGCGATGCTGTTCGCCTGCGGCGGCGGCATCCTGATCGGCGCCCTCGTCGGCGGCCTCGCGCTCCTGCGCACCCTCTTCCTGCCGGTGTTCTCCAGCCTCTACGCCGTGCCGATCGTCATCCTCTACCCGATCTTCACCGCCTGGCTCGGGATCGGCTCGGAATCGAAGATCGCCTTCGCGGCGGCCTACGGCTTCTTCCCGGTCATGCTCTCGACGGCCGCCGGCATCCGGACGATCGATCCGCAGTACATCCTCGCGGCGCGGAGCATGGGGGCGACGCTTTCGCAGCAGATCACGCGGGTCGTCATCCCGGCCTCGATCCCGACGGTCCTGACCGGCCTGCGGCTCGGCGGGGCGCTCACCATCATCGGCGTGGTCGTCGCCGAGATGCTGACCTCGGCGGCCGGAATCGGCTATCTCGTGACCCGGTACCGGACCATCCTCGACAGCCCGCGGGTGTTCGCCGGCATCCTGATGATCTTGAGCCTTTCGGTCCTGTTCGACGTCCTGGCCCGCATGGTCGAGCGGCGCACGCTCGGATGGCAGACGGCCGGGCGACGGCCGAGGCAACCCCGCGACGACGTGCGGGCCGTGCCGGCCGCGGCCCCCGCTTAGATTCCCGGGAGCGGGCCGCAGCAGAGGAGGGTTCGACGATGGACTTGCCGATCTTGCCGACGACCGTGGTCGGCAGCTACCCGCAGCCGGACTGGCTCGTGAACCGCGAGATGCTGTCGAAGACGGTCCCGCGCACCCGCATGAAGGAGATCTGGCGCGTCGACGAGGCCTTCCTCGAACAGGCCCAGGACGACGCGACCCTCCTCGCGATCCGCGACATGGAGACCGCCGGCATCGACATCGTCACCGACGGGGAGATCCGGCGCGAGAGCTACTCCAACCGCTTCGCGACCGCGCTCGAAGGCATGGACCTCGCGAACCCGGGCCAGGTCGCGGCGCGCGGCGGGCGCACGACGGAGGTGCCGCGGATCGTCGGCCGGATCCGCCGGACCCGGCCGGTCGAGGTCCGGGATATGGAGTTCCTGCGCCGCCATACGGCCCGCACTGCGAAGATGACCCTGCCCGGCCCGTTCACCATGAGCCAGCAGGCCAAGAACGAGTTCTACGACGACCCGGAGGAGCTCGTCATGGACCTCGCGGCCGCCGTGAACGAGGAGGCGCACGACCTCGTCGCCGCGGGCGCCGACATCATCCAGCTCGACGAGCCGTGGGTGCGCAACGATCCCGACGCGGCGCGGCGCTACGCCGTGAAGGGCATCAACCGCGCGCTCGCGGGCCTCAAGGTCCCGACGATCGTGCACCTGTGCTTCGGGTACGCCGCCGTGGTGCCGGGAGAGACGAAGCCTTCGGGCTACTCGTTCCTCCCCGAGCTCGCCGCGTGCGACGCGGACCAGATCTCGATCGAGGCGGCGCAGCCGAGGCTCGACCTCGGCGTCCTGAAGGAGCTCTCGGGCAAGACGATCCTCCTCGGCGTGCTCGACCTCGGCGACCGCACTCCCGAGACGCCTGAAACCGTCGCGGAGCGGATCCATGCCGGGCTGAAGTACGTCCCGGCCGAGAAGCTCGTTCCGGCGCCGGACTGCGGCATGAAGTACCTTCCGCGCGAGCTCGCGTTCCGCAAGCTCCAGGCCTTGGCGGACGGCGCTGCCGCGGTTCGCAGAAAGCTGACCTAGCGCATTCTTGCGGGTGGGTTGGGCAGATCGAGCCTCTCTGCGCTCCGGTAACCGGGAGGAAGCGCGGCAGCAGTTGCCGCGCTTCCAATTCGGTCGATCAGTCCACCCGCGTGCCGGCCGGGAGACCGCAGTTGCCCTCGCGGTCGAGTTCCTTGAAGGTGGCGACGTTCTCGGCGCGCTGGCCGTTCTTCGCCTGCTGCGACACCACGGCGCCGTTGCCGGTGAACGCGGAGGACGCCACGCCGACGCAGCTGCCCTGCGACTTCGTGCCCTGCTCCTTGATCTCGGCGTTGGCGGCGAACGCGGCGCCCGAGACCAGCGTGGGGGGTGGCGGCGCTGTCGAGCCCGTGTTAATCATTCCTCGATGCGGCCACGTCCTCGACCGTGAACGAGGATCGCTGAACACCCAGCCCCGACGACCGCCCGGGTGGGCGGCCTCGTTCCAGCCTTTGACAACAGGGAGAGACACCCAATGAAGAAAATCATCCAGCTCGCGGCGCTCGCGGGGGCGCTCATGGTTTCCGGCGCGGCTTTCGCGCAGGGCAACTCCACGCCCGGAATCGATCGCTACAATGCCAACCCCGGCCGGCAGCAGGCCACCGAGGTCGGGGCCCAGTGCGGCTCGGGCGCAGGCTCCGGCGCCTTCGGTTTCTTCGGCAAGGGCAACAACCTGAAGGGCGGCGCTGACGGTCAAGCCACCGGCGACGCCAACTCGGGAATCTGCGGCAACAAGGACGGCACGAAGCACGTCGACTGAGCCGAACGGTACTCCTGCAGGAGCCCGCCGGTTCGCGCCGGCGGGCTCTTTCGTTCCGATCGAGGCTATTCGCGTCGTCGCGACGTGTCGGCTATGCTGCAGGGTGAGCGGCCGCCCCATGCGGCCGGAACCGTCTCAGGCGCATGAAGACGATCTTTTCCGCAGCGCTTCTCCTGACGATCGCCCTCGCCTGGTGGCTCGGGGCCGGGCCTGCGGTGCGCGATCAGCTCAAGGTCCAGGAAGGCAAGGCCGCACCCGCCGGCGGGCAGTACGTCACGGCCCCGGTCGAGACGGGCGAGCTCCGCCGCACCGCGACCGCGACCGGGACGCTCAACGCCACCGTCAACGTCGAGGTCGGATCGCAGCTCTCGGGGCAGATCGCGGCGCTGTTCGTCGACTTCAACGACGAGGTGAGGAAGGGGCAGCCGCTCGCCCAGCTCGACCAGAAGACCTTCAAGGCCCGGGTCGCCGAGGCGCAGGCCGCGATCGCCATCGCCGAGGTCGGCGTCGAGGTCGCGACGGCGCGGGTCGAGCGCGCCCGGATCGACGCGCAGGACAGCGAGGCGCAACGCGCCGTCCTCAAGGCCCGCACCGACAACGCGCGCGTGAAGCTCGAGGCGGCGAAGCTCGAGCTGCGACGCAAGGAGAGCCTGCGCGAGCGCCAGACCGGCTCGGTGGTCGAGCTCGAGGACGCGCAGACCAAGGTCGCATCCGCGGCGGCCGCCCTGCGCGAGGCGGAGGCGATCGCCGCCGCGCACGAGAACCTCGTCGCCGGCACCAAGGCCGACCTGCGGCGCGCCCAGTCCGAGCTCGACACGGCGGTCGCGAGCGTGCCGCAGAAGAAGGCGCTGCTCGAGGTCGCGGAGATCGACCTCGAGCGCACCATCATCCGCTCGCCGATCGACGGCGTCGTGGTCGGGCGCAACGTCAACGAGGGGCAGACGCTCGCGACGACGCTCGAGGCCAAGACCCTGTTCATCGTCGCCGGCGACCTCCACCAGATGGAGATCCACGCCAAGGTCGACGAGGCCGACATCGGCAAGATCCGGGTCGGCCAGGAGGCGGTCTTCACGGTCGACGCCCATCCCGGCCGCCAGTTCACCGCAACGGTGCGCCAGGTGCGCAAGGCCCCGCAGGTGCAGCAGAACGTCGTCACCTACACGGTGGTGCTGACGGCGGCGAACCCCGACAACCTACTGCTCCCGGGAATGACCGCGGTCGTGCGGATCACCCTCGGCAAGACCGGGCCGGTGCTCAAGATGCCGCTCGCGGCGCTTCGGTTCACGCCGCCCGGGCGCTCGGAGCCCGCGCCGCAAGGCGAGGTCGAGCGCGGCAAGCCGGCCTCGGTGTGGCTCTCGGCCGACGGGCGCGAGCTCAAGCCCGTCGTCGTCGGCCTCGGCGACGACGATTCGAGCCATGTCGCGATCCTCAGCGGGCCGGTGCGCGCGGGCGACCGGGTGGTGGTCGGCGAGGTTGCGACCGCTGCCCCGCGCCAGCTCTTCGGCATCCGGATCGGGCTTTGAGCGATGCCCTTGCTCGCGGCCAAGGCGCTGTCGCGCCGCTACGGCAAGGGCGACGCCGCCGTCGAGGCGCTGAAGAGCACGAGCTTCACCGTCGAGCCGGGCGAGCTCGTCGCCATCATGGGACCGTCCGGCTCCGGCAAGTCGACGCTGATGAGCCTCATCGGCCTGCTCGACCGGCCGACCTCCGGCTCCCTGGCGCTGGCCGGGCAGGACGTCACCGCGCTTTCGCACGACCGCCTCGCGGCGCTGCGCAACCGGCGCATCGGATTCGTGTTCCAGGCCTACAACCTGCTTGCCCGGCACACGACGGTCGAGAACGTGGAGATGCCGCTCGTGTATTCGGGCTTGCGCGGCTCGTTGCGACGCCTCAAGGCCCGCGCGGCGCTCGAGGCCGTCGGCCTGTCGCATCGCGTCGACCACTGGCCGGGCGAGCTCTCCGGCGGCGAGCAGCAGCGCGTCGCGATCGCGCGCGCCCTCGTCGGCGATCCCGCCCTCATCCTCGCGGACGAACCGACCGGCGCCCTCGACAGCCGCACCGGGCTCGGCATCCTGGCGCTGTTCCAGGCCCTGAACCGCGAGGGCCGCACGATCGTCATGGTGACCCATGACGAGCACGTGGCGCGCCACGCCCGCCGCGTCCTGCGGCTGCAGGACGGGGTGCTCGTCGGCGACGATCCGGTCGCCGAGCCGATCGACGCGCAGGCGGTGATCGATCTCGAGCGGGTCGTCCGCACCGCGTCGCTCGGCAGGGCCGCCGCATGATGCTCTGGGAAAGCCTCGGCATCGCCTTGCGCTCGCTGCGCGCCAACAAGATGCGCAGCTTCCTCACCATGCTCGGCATCATCATCGGCGTCGCTTCGGTGATCACGATGGTGGCGGTCGGCGCCGGCGCGCAGACGCAGGTCGCCGAGCAGATCCGGTCGCTCGGGGCGAACGTGCTCCAGGTGGTGCCGGGCGCGGCGCGCCAGGGCGCGGTGCGGATGGAGAGCGGCTCGCGGCACACCCTCACCGAGGCCGACGCCGGGGCGATCGCGGCCCAGATCCCGCAGGTTCGGGCGGCGGCGGCCTCGGTGCGCGGCAGCGCTCAGCTCGTCGCCGGGGCGCGGAACTGGAACACCATCGTCAACGGAACGACGGCGGACTACTTCATCATCCGCGAATGGCCGCTCGCCGCCGGCCGTCATTTCACGCCGGGCGAGGAGCAGGGCGCCGGCAAGGTCGCGCTGATCGGCGCGACGGTCGCGAAGCAGCTCTTCGACAAGGACGATCCGGTCGGCCGGCAGATCCGGATCTCGAGCGTGCCGTTCGAGGTCGTCGGCGTGCTCGCCGAGAAGGGGCCTTCCGGCGCCGGGCAGAACCAGGACGACATCGCGTTCGTGCCGATCTCGACCGCGAAGCTCAGGCTCATGGGCGGCGCGAGCGAGGTCAACCGCGAGGCCGTCGCCTATATTCTGGTGAAGGCGGTCTCGGACGAGGCGATGTCGGGGGCGAGCGCCCAGATCGAGGCGCTGCTGCGCCAGCGGCACCGGATCGGGCCCGGGCAGGAGAGCGACTTCCAGGTCAACAATCCCGCCGCCGCCATGGCGGCCCAGCGCGCCTCGACCAGGACCATCGCCTGGCTCCTCGCCGCGATCGCCTCGGTGTCGCTCGTCGTCGGCGGCATCAGCATCATGAACATCATGCTGGTGTCGGTCACCGAGCGGACGCGCGAGATCGGGCTGCGCCTCGCCGTCGGGGCGAGGCGGCGCGACATCCGGATGCAGTTCCTGACCGAGGCGACGACGTTGTGCACCCTCGGCGGCCTGATCGGGATCGCGCTCGGGGCCGGCGCCTCCTGGGCGGTGGCGCGGCTTGCCGGCTGGCCGATCTTCCTGGGCGTCGACGCGATGCTGTTCGCGATCGGCTTCGCGGCGGCAGTCGGGATCTTCTTCGGCTACTACCCGGCCGGCAAGGCGGCCCGCCTCGAGCCGGTCGAAGCGTTGCGACTGGAGTAGGCCGAAGCAATAGCCAGCCATGATCGTCGTCACCAACAACGAGGGCACCTCCGGCATTCCGGTCACGGCCCGCCTCCTCGAAGAGGGGGCCGCAGCCCTCGATGCGGTCGAGGCCGGGATCCGGCTCGTCGAGGAGGACGAGAACGTCCGCACCGTCGGCCGCGGCGGCTGGCCGAACCTCTTGGGCGAGGTCGAGCTCGACGCGTCCGTGATGGATGGGACGACGCTGCGCACCGGCGCCGTCGGAGCGCTGAAAGGGTTCCTCCACCCGGTGAGCGTCGCGCGGCAGGTGCTCGAGCGGCTGCCGCACGAGTTCCTGGTCGGCGAAGGCGCCGCGCGCTTCGCGTCCGAGACGGGCGCCGAGGCAGGCGACCTTCTCATGCCGCATGCGCGCGATGCCTGGCGGCGGTGGTTCGAGACCGAGGTCGGCGAGGCCGCCCGCGAACGCTGGCCCGATGTGCCGATGGCGGAGCTGTGCCGGCACGCCATCGATCCGGAGATCGGCCGCGACACCACGGTCTTCCTGGCGCAGGACGCTCGCGGCGACATCGCCGTCGGGACGAGCACGTCGGGGTGGGGCTGGAAGTACCCCGGCCGGCTCGGCGACAGCCCGGTCATCGGGGCCGGATCTTATGCCGACACCCGCTACGGCGCCTGCGCCTGCACCGGGGTCGGCGAGATGGCCATCCGCTGCGGCACGGCCCGGGCGGTGGTCCTCTACATGAAGACGGGAATGGGAGTGGAGGAGGCCGTGGCCGAGGCGGTGAACGATATGCGCCTCCTCAAAGGCGGCCTGATCGGGCGCGTCACCATCCACGCGATCGACGCGCAGGACCGTCACGCCGTGGTGGCCGTGAACGGGACGCCCGAGAACCACTACTGGATCTGGCGCCCGCCGGACGAGCGCCCGGTCGTCCAGCCGGCACGCGTGGAGGCCATTTCGGGCGACAAGCCGCCGAAGCCGACGGCGTCGTTCCGGTACGGAAACCTGCGATGATCCGGCTTGAGCCCGGGCCGCGTTCGGCTACGGTGCGCGCGAGCCGAACGACTGGAGAACCGTAGAATGAAGCGCCTCTTCGCCGCCGCATCCCTGGCCGTCGCTGCTTTCGCCTTGCCGACCGCCGTCGCGGCGCAGGGAACGTTGCAGAAGATCAAGGACCGCGGCCAGGTTCGCTGCGGGGCGAGCCAGGGCGTCGCCGGGTTCTCGATGCCTGACGCGCAAGGGAACTGGACCGGGTTCGACACGGACTTCTGCCGCGCGCTCGCGGCGGCGATCTTCGACGATCCGAAGAAGGTCCAGCTGATCTCCCTCTCGAGCAAAGACCGGCTCACCGCGCTCCAGAGCGGCGAGATCGACGTCTTGGCCCGCACCACGACCTGGACGCTGAGCCGCGATGCCGGCATCGGCCTCAACTTCACGGCGGTCAACTACTACGACGGCCAGGGCTTCGAGGTCCGCCGGAGCGCCAACATCAAGTCCGTGAAGGAGCTCGACGGCGCCTCGATCTGCGTCGCGCAGGGCACCACGAACGAGCTCAATCTCGCCGACTACTTTCGCACGCGCGGGCTCAAGTACGAGGTCGTGGCGTTCGAGAACATCGACGACGTCGTGAAGGCGTACGAGAACGGGCGCTGCGACGCGCTCTCCACCGACGTGTCCCAGCTCGTCTCCTACCGGGCCAAGATGGCCGACCCCGACGAGCACGTCGTCCTGTCCGAGGTCATCTCCAAGGAGCCGATCGGCCCTTGGGTGCGCCAGGGCGACGACCAATGGTTCGACATCGTGCGCTGGACGCTCTTCGCGATGATCAACGCCGAAGAGCTCGGGGTCGCCCAGGTGAACGTCGGCGAGATGCTGAAGTCCCAAAACCCCGAGATCCGGCGCCTGCTCGGTCAGGAAGGCAAGCTCGGCGACGCGCTCGGGCTCACGAACGACTGGATCGTCCGGATCGTCCGCCATGTCGGCAACTACGGCGAATCGTTCGATCGCAACCTCGGCAAGATCGGCGTCCCGCGCGGCGTGAACAACCTCTGGACCAAGGGCGGTCTGCAATACGCTCCGCCGGTCCGGTGACCCTCAAAATTTTCCAGGCCGAGAACGGTCTTTCCCAAACGGGAAAGCGCGATCAGGACCGTGGACAGGCTCGGGGTTTGAGGAAAGCGGCGCCAGCGAAGCAGCCCTGACCTCACACAAAGGGGCGGTCACGCCGACCGCCCCTTTGTCCGCCGGTCGCCCGGCATTCTTCGTCTCGGCGCTTCAGTGCAGGTAGCCGAGGAAGAAGAGGATCAGGATGATCGGCAGCGGAATGCCGATGAGCCACAGAAGACCGCCCTTCATCATGGTGGAACCTCCAGTTCGTCGTCTGGCGAACAACGTGCGTCGCGGGGTCCGGTTCCATGCTCAAGCTTGCACGGCAGAGGTTCGGGCCGCGCCGTTGCCGCCTATCGGCCGGCACGGTAAACCCGGCCCATGATCACGGTGGCGACCTCCAAGAAGACCCTCCGCATCGGGCTGGCGCAGCTCAACCCGACGGTCGGCGACATCGCCGGCAACGCCGCGAAGGTGCGCGAGGCGCGCGCCCAAGCCGCAGGGCTCCAGGCCGACGTGGTCATGTTCCCCGAGCTCTTCTTGGCCGGCTACCCGCCCGAGGACCTCGTCCTCAAGCCCGCCTTCCAGGACGCCTGCCGCGAGGCCTGCGAGGCGCTCGCCCGCGAGACCGCCGACGGCGGTCCGGCCGTGCTCGTCGGCCTCCCCTGGGCCGAGGGCGGCGGCCTCTACAACGCCTATGCGCTCCTCGACGCAGGCGCGATCGCGGCGCTGCGCTTCAAGGTCGATCTCCCGAACTACGGCGTCTTCGACGAGAAGCGCGTGTTCACCCCGGGGCCGCTCCCCGGCCCCGTGGTGATCCGCGGCGTGCGCATCGGCATCCCGGTCTGCGAGGACATCTGGGGCGACGAGATCGTCGAGTGCATCGCCGAGACCGGCGGCGAGATTCTCTTGGTCCCCAACGGCTCGCCCTACTGGCGCGGCAAGACCGACGAGCGCATGAACATCGCCGCCGCCCGCGTCACCGAGAGCGGGCTCCCGCTCGTCTACCTCAACCAGATCTGCGGCCAGGACGAGCTCGTGTTCGACGGAGCGTCATTCGTCGTCAACGCCGACTCGTCGCTCGCCTGCCAGATGCCGGCCTTCCGCGAGGCGGTCGCGCTGACCGTGTGGGAGAAGGGCGAGGAGGGCTGGGCTTGTGTCGAGGGGCCCCTCGACACGGTCGAGGAGGGCGACGAGGCCGACTACGCCGCCTGCGTGCTGGGCTTGCGCGACTACGTCGACAAGAACCGCTTCTCGGGCGTGGTGCTCGGCCTCTCCGGCGGCATCGACTCCGCGCTCTGCGCCGCCATGGCAGTCGATGCGCTCGGCCCCGAGCGCGTGCACTGCGTGATGCTGCCCTACCGCTACACCTCGAACGAGTCGCTCTCGGACGCCGCGGAGTGCGCCGAGCGGCTCGGCGTCCGCTACGACACGGTGCCGATCGCCGAGCCCGTCGAGGGCTTCGAGGCGGCGCTGAAGACGCTCTTTTCCGGCCGCGCCCCCGACATCACCGAAGAGAACCTGCAGAGCCGCACCCGCGGCACGATCCTGATGTCGATCTCGAACAAGTTCGGGCCGATGGTGGTGACGACCGGCAACAAGTCCGAGATGTCCGTCGGCTACGCCACGATCTACGGCGACATGAACGGCGGCTACAACCC
>DASVPW010000017.1:0-55120 GCA_036389455.1 Beijerinckiaceae bacterium | reverse complement strand
CTCCCCGCAAGCGGGGAGAGGGAGCGCGCCTCGCGGGAGAGGTTCAGTCCGCGTGGTCCGCCGGGATCTCCCGGTGCTCGTCCCCTCCCCCATCGCGCTCGCCCTTGGCCCAGCCCTCCTTCGTCTCGCCGATAAAATCCGCGAGATGCCCGTCCTGGATCGCCTTGCGAAGCCCGGCCATGAGGTCCTGGTAGTAGGCGAGGTTGATGCCGGTGACGAGCATCATGCCGAGGATCTCGTTCGAGCGGACGAGGTGGTGGAGGTAGGCCCTGGAGTAGCCGTTCGCGGGCACTGCCTTCGACTCGGGATCGATGGGCGCCGGGTCGTCGGCATGCCGCGCGTTCCTGAGGTTGAGGCGGCCGAAGCGGGTGTAGGCGGTGCCGTGGCGGCCGGCCCGCGTCGGCAGCACGCAGTCGAACATGTCGATGCCGCGGCGCACCGCCTCGGCGATGTCGTCGGGCGTGCCGACGCCCATGAGGTAGCGCGGCTTGTCCTTCGGCAGGTGCGGCTCGACCGCCTCGATCGTGCGCAGCATCTCGGCTTGGCCCTCGCCGACCGCGAGGCCGCCGACGGCATAGCCCTTGAGGTCCATGCCGATGAGCTCTTTGGCGCTCTCGGCCCGCAGGCGCTCGCTCGTGCCCCCCTGCACGATGCCGAACAGGGCCTTCCCCGGCTGGTCGCCGAAGGCCAAGCGGCAGCGCTCGGCCCAACGGAGCGACAGCCGCATCGCCTTCTCGACCGCCTCCTCCGAGGCCGGCAGCCGCACGCATTCGTCGAGCTGCATCTGGATGTCGGAGCCGAGGAGCCCCTGGATCTCGATCGCCCGCTCCGGCGTCAGCACATGCGTCGAGCCGTCGATGTGCGACTGGAAGGTGACGCCGGTCTCGTCGATCTTCCTCAGCTGCGCGAGCGACATGACCTGGAAGCCGCCGCTATCGGTGAGGATCGGGTAGGGCCAGTTCATGAAGGCGTGCAGGCCGCCTAAGGCCGCCACCCGCTCGGCGCCCGGGCGCAGCATGAGGTGGTAGGTGTTGCCGAGCACGATGTCGGCGCCGAGGGCCTTCACCTGGTCCGGGTACATGGCCTTCACGGTCCCGGCGGTGCCGACCGGCATGAAGGCGGGCGTGCGCACGACGCCGCGCGGCATCCGCATCTCGCCGGTGCGGCCTAAGCCGTCGGTCTTCGCGACGGAGAAGGTGAAGGCGTCGGTCATGAATCCTTTATCCGGTAAGGCGCGAACCCCTCTCCCGGATGGGAGAGGGGCAGGGGTGAGGGACCGCTCTCTCGACAGAAAGCGCGGTGGTGGGCTTGCGCCGGCTCCGCCCCAACCGCCGGTCCCTCACCCGGTCCGCTTCGCGGACTCGACCTCTCCCTCCCGGGAGAGGTTGGCGCGGAACAGCAGGCTCGCATCGCCGTACGAATAGAACCGGTACCCCGCCGCAATGGCGTGCTCATAAGCCGCCTTCATCGTGTCGAGGCCCGAGAACGCCGCGACCAGCATGAACAGGGTCGAGCGCGGCAGGTGGAAGTTGGTCACGAGCGCGTCCACGGCGCGGAAGCGGTGGCCCGGGGTGATGAAGATGTCGGTCTCGCCGGCAAAGGGCGCAACGGTGCCGTCCTCGCGGGCGGCGCTCTCCAGGAGCCGGAGCGACGTGGTGCCGACGGCGACGATGCGCCCGCCCCGCGCTCTCGCGTCGTTCGACGCCGCCGCGGTCTCGGGCGAGACCGTGCCGAACTCCGCGTGCATGCGGTGCTCCGCGGTGTCGTCAGCCTTCACAGGCAGGAAGGTGCCTGGGCCGACGTGGAGCGTCACGAAGGCGCGCTCGATGCCGCGCGCATCGAGGCGGGCGAAAAGATCGTCGGTGAAGTGCAGGCCGGCGGTCGGGGCCGCGACCGCGCCCTCCTCGCGGGCGTAAAGCGTCTGGTAGTCGGCGCGGTCCTGCGCGTCGGCCGCGCGCTTGCCCGCGATGTAGGGCGGCAGCGGCATCTCGCCGAGGCGCGCGACCGCCTCGTCCAGGAAGGCGCCCGCGAAGGCGAAGCGCAGGAGCACCTCGCCGCCCTCGCCCCGCTCCTCGACCTCGGCGTCGAGGCGCACGAGCTCGCAGGCCGTGCTCTCGGCGTCCTCGCCGAAGCGGATGCGGTCGCCGGCGGCGAGACGCTTCGCCGGCCGCGCGAAGGCGCGCCAGCGCTCGGCGCCCTCGCGCCGGTGGAGCAGGACCTCGACGCGGGCGGCGGATTCGCCCCGCATTCTCAGGCCGAAGAGGCGCGCCGGGATCACCTTCGTGTCGTTGAGGACGATGACGTCGCCGGGCCGGAGAAGGTCCGGCAGGTCCCGCACCGCGCGGTCCTCGAGCGGCGGCTGCCCGCCGGGGCGCACCACCAGGAGCCGCGCGGCGTCGCGCGGGCTCGCGGGCCTGAGCGCGATGCGGTCCTCGGGCAGCTCGAAATCGAACAGGTCGACGCGCATTGCGGGTTCTTGGAAACGGCGGGCGGTTGTGGCGGCGCGCGGGCGCGAGGTCAATGCGGGCGTCCGGCGCGAGCCTCGACCGGCAGGCGCTTCACGCCGCCTCCAGCGCCCGCTCGAGATCGCGGATCAGGTCTCGCGGGTGCTCGAGGCCGACCGAGAGGCGCACCAGCCCCTCGGTCACGCCCATCGCCTCGCGCACCGCAGGCGCGAAGCGCTCGTGGGTGGTCGTCGCCGGGTGGGTGACGAGGCTCTTCGCGTCGCCGAGGTTGTTCGAGATCTTGATGATCCGGAGCGCGTTGAGGAAGCGGAACGCGCCCGCCTTCCCGCCCGCGACCTCGAGCGCGATCAGCGTCGAGCCGGCCTTCATCTGGCGGGCGACGAGCGCCGCCTGCGGATGGTCCGGCCGGCCGGGGTAGATCAGGCGCGCGACCTTCGGATGCGCGGCAAGCGCGTCCGCCACCGCCGCCGCGGTCTCGGTCTGGCGGCCGACGCGCAGGGTCAGGGTTTCGAGACCCTTGAGCAGCACCCAGGCGTTGAAGGGCGACAGCGCCGGGCCGGTCTGGCGCAGATACGTGTGGATGCTCTTCTCGATGAACTCCTTCGAGCCCAGGATCACGCCGCCGAGGCAGCGGCCCTGCCCGTCGATGTGCTTCGTCGCCGAGTAGACGACGCAGTCGGCGCCGAGCCTCAAGGGGCTCTGCCACAAGGGGGTCGCGAACACGTTGTCGACGACGAGCCGCGCGCCGGCGCCCTTCGAAATCTCCGCCACGCCGGCGATGTCGACGAGGTCGAGGTTGGGGTTCGTCGGGCTCTCGAGGAAGAACACCTTGGTCTCGCGGCGCACGGCGGCGCGCCATGCGTCGAGGTCCGTGCCGTCGACGAGGGTCGAGGCGATGCCGAAGCGGGGCAAAAGCTCCTCGCAGACGAAGCGGCAGGAGCCGAAGAGCTGGCGCGACGCCACGACGTGGTCGCCGGCCCGGAGCTGCCCCATGAGCGAGGCCGTCACGGCCGCCATGCCGGTCGCGGTGGCGCGGGCGGCCTCGGCGCCTTCGAGGGCCGCCATGCGGGCCTCGAACATGCCGACCGTCGGGTTCGAGAAGCGGGCGTAGATGTAGCCGGGGTCCTCGCCCTTGAAGCGCGCCTCGCACTGCTCCGCCGTCTCGTAGACGTGCCCTTGCGTCAGGAAGAGCGCCTCGGAGGTCTCGCCGAAGCCCGAGCGAAGCGTGCCGGCGTGGACGAGCCGGGTCTCGAGCTCGAAATTCTCTTCGGACGGCGCTGCGGTGGCTGCGGCAAAAGAGTCGGTCATGGCCAGCCCTCCCGGGGCGGGCCCCGGACACGGAAGTCGCCGGCCGGTGACGAAAAGGCCGGGCGCACGTGCCCCCGGCCTTTTAGCGCCTTGTTTAACGTGGCGCGCAAGCCGGCCGGCTCAAATCACCACGGGAGGAGCCTGTAAGTGGGCCGGCGTGGCCGGTCAAGCCCTTATGCTAGCGCTTTTAGCTTGCAGTGAGGTCCCAGCCGGAACTAAACTTGGCGTCATGAACAGCAGGCAGAGGAAGACGCTTCACGCCATTTTCGCCGACCCGGTATCGGGCAACATCGAATGGCTGGCGGTCGAAAGCTTCCTGAAGTCGGTCGGCTGCGAGGTGGTCGAAGGTTCAGGATCGGCCGTCAGGTTCAGGTACGGGAAGCTGATCGCCTCGTTCCACCGCCCGCATCCCGAGAAAGAGGCCAAACGCTATCAGGTCCGCGACGCCCGCGAGTTCCTGACGAAGATCGGAGTCACGCCATGAGCACCCTCGCCTACAAGGGCCACGTCGCCCGCATCGCGTTCGACCCCGAGGACATGATCTTCGTGGGCCGGCTTGCCGGCATCAACGATGTCGTGGGCTTCCACGCGAGGTCGGTGGATGAGCTGACGGCGGCCTTCCACGACGCGGTGGACGACTACATCGCGACCTGCGGCAGGGTCGGCAAGGCGCCGGAAAAGCCGTTCTCGGGGAAGGTGATGTTCCGCGTCGATCCGGCGGTCCACGCCAAGGCGGCGCTGGCCGCCGAGATCTCCGGCAAAAGCCTGAACCAGTGGGCCGAAGAGGCGCTTCGCGAAGCCGCCGCGCGCGACCTTCAGAAGGCCGGCGCCGCCTGAGAGCGGCCGCTCACACCAGCGCCGGCTTCGCTCCGCCCCCGCGCTCCAGCCACGCCGGCACCGGCAGCCCCTTCTGGCGCAGGAACTGCGGGTTGAACAGCTTCGACTGGTAGCGGGTGCCGTAGTCGGCGAGGACCGTCACGATGGTGTGCCCGGGGCCGAGGTCGCGGGCGAGGCGGATCGCGCCGGCGACGTTGATGGCGGATGAGCCGCCGAGGCACAGGCCCTCCTCGGAAAGGAGCGAGAAGACGAGCGGGATCGCCTCCTCGTCCGGGACGAGGTAGGCCTTGTCGACCGCGATGTCCGCGATCATCGGCGTGACGCGCCCGAGCCCGATGCCCTCCGTGATCGAGCCGCCCTCGGAGGCCTTGGCCTCGCCGCGGGTGAAGAGGTCGTACATGGCGGCGCCGCGGGGGTCGGCGACGCCGATGACGACGTCGGGCTTCCTCTCGCGCAGGTACATCGACGTGCCGGCGACGGTGCCGCCGGTGCCGATCGAGCAGATGAAGCCGTCGATGCGCCCGTCGGTCTCCTCCCAGATCTCCGGGCCGGTCGAGAGATAGTGCGCCTTGCGGTTGTCGAGGTTGTTCCACTGGTCGGCGAAGAGGACGCCGGCGGGCTCCGTCTCGCGCAGCGTCTCGGCCATGCGGCGGCCGACGTGCTGGTAGTTGTTGGGGTTGGCGTAAGGCACCGCCGGCACCTCGACGAGCTCGGCGCCGCACAGGCGCAGCATGTCCTTCTTCTCCTGCGCCTGGGTCTCGGGGATGACGATGAGGGTGCGGTAGCCGCGGGCGTTGGCGACGAGCGCGAGGCCGATGCCGGTGTTGCCCGCCGTCGCCTCGACCACGAGCCCGCCGGCTTTAAGCTCCCCGCGTTCCTCGGCCCCGAGGATCATCTGCCGCGCCGCCCGGTCCTTCACCGACTGGCCGGGGTTCATGAACTCGGCCTTGCCGAGGATCAGGCACCCCGTCTCCTCCGAGGCGCGGCGGAGCCGGATCAGGGGCGTGTTGCCGATCGCGGCGACGAGGTCCTGGCGGATGGTCATGGCGTCCGGTCGCGAGCTGAAAGTTTCGCCCAAACCTCTGCGGAAAGGCGACGCATGGCAAGACTCGGCGGCAGCGCGACCGGACACGCAATGATCCTCCCCGCGCAGCCGGGGAGGATCCGCCGCGTCGCCGGTCATGCGGCGGGCGCGCCGCGCGTATGACGCTCCGGACTGGACAGCCGCCGCTTGAGCCGCCACTTGTCACGCTGCTTCAGACAAACCCGGACCCCTTGATGACCGCTCCCCTGTTCTCGCCCTTCGGGCTCGGCCCCGTGCGGCTTTCGAACCGCATCGTCGTCTCGCCCATGTGCCAGTACTCGGCGAACGACGGCTGCATGAACGACTGGCACCTGCAGCACCTGATGACGATGGCGATGTCCGGCGCCGCTCTCGTGGTGGTCGAGGCGACGGCGGTCGAGCGCCTCGGGCGCATCACCCACGGCTGCACCGGGCTCTACTCGGACGACAACGAGCGCGCCATGGCGCGCGCGGTCGCGGCGGCGCGGGGTGTGGCGCTGCCGGGCGTGAAGTTCGGCGTCCAGATCGGCCACGCCGGCCGCAAGGCCTCGGCGCAGCGCCCCTGGGAGGGCGGCAAGGCGCTTAAAAGCGGCGACGACCCGTGGACGACCTTCGCCCCCTCCCCGATCCCGTTCGACGACGGCTGGCCGGTGCCGGAGGAGCTGACCGACGCCGACCTCGACCTCATCGAGCGCGCCTTCGTCGAGGCGGCGGAGCGCGCCGTGCGCGTCGGCTTCGAGGTTGTCGAGCTGCACATGGCGCACGGCTACCTGCTGCACACCTTCCAGTCCCCCCTCTCGAACAAGCGGACCGACCGCTGGGGCGGGACGCCCGAGCGGCGCGCGGCCTATCCCTTCCGCATCGCCCGGGCGGTGCGGGCGGCGGTGCCGGCGCATGTCGCGCTCGGCGCCCGCATCACCGGCTCGGACTGGACCGAGGACGGCTTGCGCCCCGAAGACGCCGTCGCCTTCGCGAAGGCGCTGAAGGAGATCGGACTCGACTTCGTCTGCGTCAGCTCCGGCGGCATCGCGCTGAAGGCGCGGATCCCGGTCGGGCCCGGCTACCAGGTGCCCTTCGCCGCGAAGGTGCGCCGGGAGGCCGGGATCGCGACCCGCGCGGTCGGCATGATCGTCGATCCTTCCTATGCGAACGACGTCGTGACCCGCGGCGACGCCGACATGGTGGCGCTCGCCCGCGCCCTCCTCGACGACCCGCGCTGGGGCTGGCACGCCGCGGAGGCGCTCGGCGCCGACCTGCCCCGTCCGCCGCAATACGCCCGCGCCGCCCCAGGCGTGTGGCCCGGCGCCGCGCTCGTCCGCCCGCGCGAGGACGACGAGTTCCGCCGCAGCGCTTGAGCCCTCTCCCCTCAGGCGAAGCGAAGGGTGGGGAGGGCGGCGCTTTATTATGCGTTATCGTTCGCACGTTCCAAATAGTCAGCCGTCTCCTCGTAACTCTTCCGCCGAAGCCACTTCACGAACTCTCGGTTCTTCTCCCGGTGGTCGCTGTATTTCCAATACTTGCGCGTTAGCAGCCTCGCTATTTCACCCCGCACGAACTCACCATCGGCGTCATTCTTCACAAGAGCAGCGATATGCTCACGACCCTGTTCGTCCAGCCCCATGCCCATGACTGTCCTCCCAACCCCTGTTGCGCGTGAGGAGCATTTTTACCCAAGGTAACGTCTACTCGCAAACAGAGCGCGAGCATCGTAGGGCGAGGTCGTAACTTCGCGGAAGGTCTTGCATTACCCATCCTGAGGCGCCCGCGGCGTCCGGCTCCGCTCCACAAAAACTCAACGAAATCTGAACGTCTGGCGCGATCCTTCCGAAAGAACCCCGGCCCGGCCTCCGCTAAGCCGGGCCGATACCGCGGCCTTGAGTTCAAGCCGCGGCCATTCGCACCATCGGAGGATCGCAACCATGAACCTTGACATGAGCAAGCTCGAGCCGCTGCTCGGGACGGTGGTCAACGAGCTCGGCGCCGCGTCGAACGCGGCGCTCGTGATCGTCGGCGACAAGCTCGGGCTCTTCCGCGCGCTGGCGCAGGGCCCGGCGACGTCGGCGGAGCTCGCGGAGCGGACCGGCACGCACGAGCGGATCGTGCGCGAGTGGCTCTCGGCGCAGGCGGCCTCCGGCTTCGTCGCCTACGACGCCGAATGGGGCATGTTCTCGATGTCGCCGGAGCAGGCCGCGGTCTTCGCCGACGAGGACAGCCCGGTCTACGTCACGGGCGGCTTCCATCTCCTGTCGAGCATCTATGCCGATGAGCCCAGGCTCGCGGAGACTTTCAGGACGGGCCGGGGGCTCGGCTGGGGCGATCACTGCAACTGCCTCTTCTGCGGCGTCGAGCGCTTCTTCAGGCCGGGCTACCGGGCGCACCTCGTCGCCGAATGGCTGCCGTCGCTGGACGGCGTCGTCGAGAAGCTCAAGCGTGGCGCGAAGGTTGCGGACGTCGGCTGCGGCCACGGCGCCTCGACGATGATCATGGCGCAAGCCTTCCCGGACTCGGAGTTCGTCGGCATCGACTTCCACGAGGCCTCGATCGAGCACGCGCGGCGGCACGCCGGCGGGCTCGGAAACGTCCGCTTCGAGGCGGCGCGGGCGCAGGATTACGGCGGCTCCGGATACGACCTCGTCACCATGTTCGACGCTCTGCACGACATGGGCGATCCCGTCGGGGCGGTCGCCCACGTGCGCGAGACGCTGAAGGGCGACGGCGCCCTGATGCTCGTCGAGCCGATGGCCGGCGACAGCCTTACCGAGAACCTCAATCCGGTCGGGCGCGTCTACTATGCCGGTTCGACCCACATCTGCGTCCCGACCTCGCTGAGCCAGGAAGTCGGCGCGGCGCTCGGCGCGCAGGCAGGCGAGAAGCGTCTTGGCGAAGTCATCCGCGAAGGCGGCTTCTCGCGCGTCCGCAGGACGGCCGCGACCCCGTTCAACATGGTCGTCGAGGCGAGACCCTGACGCAGGGCTCGTGATGGGGGCGAAATAGCGTGTCTTCTCCGGCCCGCGGCATCGCGTGTCGGGAAGGAATGCCGGCCTTCGCTAGGTGCCTGCGCCCAATCCTTGGGCTATAACGGCGGCATCGCCCGCCCCGCGCCGGAGGCGTCCATGGCCCACGCCGCTGCCCAAGACGCCGCCGAAGCCGCCCGCGTCGAGTTAAAGCCGGACAACGATCCGGGCGTCGTCGCATCGGGCGTCTACGTCGGCGGCCGCCGCGTCGCCGACGTGCCGGTCGACGAGGCGGGCGAGTGGGCGAAGAAGCCCGGCCACGTGGTCTGGATCGGCCTGCACGAGCCGAGCGAGGCGCTCCTGCGGCGGGTGCAGCGCCAGTTCGACCTGCACGACCTCGCGATCGAGGACGCGCTCCACGCCCATCAGCGGCCGAAGATCGAGCAGTACGGCGAGAGCCTCTTCATCGTCGCCCGCACGGCGCAGATGCTCGACGGGCGCATCGCCTTCGGCGAGACCCACATCTTCGTCGGGCGCGGCTACGTGGTCTCGGTGCGCCACGGCGCCTCGGTGTCCTACACCGCGGTGCGCAAGCGCTGCGAGGCTTCGCCGAAGGTGCTCTCGCACGGCGAGGACTACATCCTCTACGCGATCCTCGACTTCGTCGTCGACAACTACTCGCCGGTGCTCGAGACCGTCGAGGCCGAGGTCGAGGAGATCGAGGACCACGTGCTCGCGACCGCCCTGAGCCAGGCCGAGATCGAGCGCCTTTACACCCTTCGGCGCGACCTCCAGCGCCTGCGCACCGCCGTCCTCCCCCTCGTCGACGTGTGCCGGCGCCTCGAGCACGCCGAGATGATCGCGATCGACGCCGCGATGCAGCCGCTGTTCCGCGACGTGACCGACCACGTGCGGCGGGTCCAGGAGGAGATCGATTCGTTGCGCGAAGTGCTGGCCTTCGCCTTCGAGGCGAGCCTCATGACGGGCCAGGCGCAGCAGACCGTCATCACCCGGCGGCTCGCCGCTTACGCCGCCATGCTCGCCGTCCCGACCGCGGTCGCCGGCATCTACGGCATGAACTTCAAGAACATGCCGGAGCTGCAATGGGAGTACGGGTACTTCATGGCGCTTGGGGTGATCGTCACCACGGTCGCGCTGATCTATTGGCGGCTGAAGCAGGTCGGGTGGATCTGAGCGCCCGGAGGCCGGGATGCCCTTTATGGTCGTCGAGACCGCGGAGGCCCTCGCCGAACGCTGTAGGGTGCCCTACTCCCCCGGCCGCCAGGGCACGTAGTCGCCGGTGGCGGCGGGGCGCTGGCCCTCGGCGAGGATCGAGCCGCGGGGGCGGTAGGCCGCGGGGGTGCCGGTGAGGTTCGGCAGCGGCGGCTTCTCCCATTCGCGCGGCGCGTAGGCCTCCTCGCTCGGGGCGACGTCGGTCGTGTGCCACAGCCACTGGCGCCAGCTCGGCGGCACGCGCGAGAGGTCGGCCAAGCCGTTGTAGACGACCCAGCGCCGCTCCGGCCCGACCGACGGGTCGATGACGTGGCCTTGTGCCCGGTAGTACCGGTTGCCGAGCTCGTCCGTGCCGACGAGTTGCCCGAAGCGCCAGGTGTAGAAGCGCGTGCCGAGCGTCTGGCCGTTCCACCAGGTGAAGAACTGGGTGAAGAACTCTTTGAGGGTCATGGCCGGGCGTCCGCCAGGGGCTTTGTGAATTCGCGCGGACTATGGCGACGAGGGTCCCCCCTGTCCACCCTCGGCCGGCGCGCGCCGCGTCCCCGCCTTCCCCAATCATCCACAGCCTCTTGGCCCGGCTCCACCCTCTGGAACGCGGCACGAGCGCACCCGACGCAACCCTTTGGAACGGTTCCGGAAACCGTTCGTTAAGGCTTCCTTAACGACTCGAAAAACACTATATGTTGTGGAGTAAGCCACCGAGCGCCCCCATGCCTAGTTCCAACCTGAGCCATAAAAGCGTCATTGACGGGCTCCCGAGACTCGCTCTAGCGTCGCCCTCCGTGTCGCGTTTGCCCGGTCGCCAGAAGCGGCCGGGCGGCACTTCCCTCTCTCTTCGACGGCGCAACGGTCCGGGCGAAAGCCTGTGCGACCGGCGGGTTTCCGCGCGCCGCCGCCGGGCCGGGAGGGCGCACGCAGGGGTGGGAAACAACGGCGGCGAGCGGGGGCTCGATCGCTTCCAAGGAGGGGCATGATGCGGATCGAGCGGCGCTACACCAAAGCGGGCCAGTCGCCCTACGCGGCGATCAAGTTCCGGCTCGCCACGAGCGAGATCCGCAACCCGGACGGCTCGACCGTGTTCCGGCAGGACGGCATCGAGGTGCCGGAGGCCTGGAGCCAGGTCGCGACCGACGTCCTCGCCCAGAAGTACTTCCGCAAGGCCGGCGTGCCGGCGCGTCTCAAGAAGGTCGAGGAGACCGGCGTCCCCTCCTTCCTGTGGCGCTCGGTCGCCGACGAGGCGGCGCTCGCGACGCTGCCCGAGGGCGAGCGCCTCGTGTCCGAGCATTCGGCGAAGCAGGTGTTCGACCGCCTCGCCGGCTGCTGGGCCTACTGGGGCTGGAAGGGCGGCTACTTCTCGACGGAAGAAGACGCCTCCGCCTTCCTGGACGAGCTGCGCACCATGCTGGCGCTGCAGATGTGCGCGCCGAACTCGCCGCAGTGGTTCAACACCGGCCTGCACTGGGCCTACGGCATCGACGGCCCGGCCCAGGGCCACTACTACGTCGACCACAGGACGGGCGAGCTCGTGCAGTCGGCCTCGTCGTACGAGCACCCGCAGCCGCACGCCTGCTTCATCCAGGGCGTGAAGGACGACCTCGTCAACGAGGGCGGCATCATGGACCTGTGGGTCCGCGAGGCCCGCCTGTTCAAGTACGGCTCGGGCACCGGCTCGAATTTCTCCGCCCTTCGCGGCGAGGGCGAGCGGCTCTCGGGCGGCGGGCGCTCGTCCGGCCTGATGAGCTTCCTCAAGATCGGCGACCGGGCGGCCGGCGCGATCAAGTCCGGCGGCACGACCCGGCGCGCCGCCAAGATGGTCGTCGTCGACGTCGACCACCCGGACATCGAGGCCTACATCGACTGGAAGGTGCGCGAGGAGCAGAAGGTCGCGGCCCTCGTGACCGGCTCGAAGATCTGCCAGAAGCACCTGAAGAGCGTCATGAAGGCCTGCGTCAACTGCGAGGCCGAGGGCGACGCCTGCTTCGACCCGGACAAGAACCCGGCGCTCAAGCGCGAGGTCAAGCTCGCCCGCCGGGCGAGCGTGCCCGACAGCTACATCAAGCGCGTCATCCAGTTCGCCCGCCAGGGCTACAAGGAGATCCAGTTCGACACCTACGACACCGACTGGGATTCCGAGGCCTACCTCACCGTCGCGGGCCAGAACTCCAACAACTCGGTCTCGCTCACCGACGACTTCCTGCGCGCCGTCGAGGAGGACGCCGACTGGCACCTCACCGCCCGCATCACCGGCAAGACGGTGAAGACGCTCAAGGCGCGCGAGCTGTGGGAGAAGATCGGCTTCGCGGCCTGGGCCTCGGCCGATCCCGGGCTGCACTTCAACACCACCATGAACGATTGGCACACCTGCCCGGCGGGCGGGCGCATCCGGGCCTCGAACCCGTGCTCGGAGTACATGTTCCTCGACGACACGGCCTGCAATCTGGCTTCCGCGAACCTCCTCGCCCTCTACGACAAGGAGGCGAAGCGCTTCGACGTCGAGGGATACGAGCACCTCGTGCGGCTGTGGACCGTGGTGCTCGAGATCTCGGTCATGATGGCGCAGTTCCCGTCGAAGGAGATCGCGCAGCTCTCGTTCGAGTACCGCACGCTCGGCCTCGGCTACGCCAACATCGGCGGCCTCCTCATGACCATGGGCCTGCCCTACGATTCGAGCGAGGGCCGGGCGCTCTGCGGCGCGCTCACCGCGATCATGACCGGCGTGTCCTACGCGACCTCGGCCGAGATGGCGAAGGAGCTCGGGCCCTTCCCGCGCTACGCCGAGAACGCGGACTCGATGCTGCGCGTCATCCGCAACCACCGCCGCGCCGCGCACGGCGAGGTCTTCGGCTACGAGTTCCTGAACACGAACCCCGTGCCCCTCGACCACGCCTCCTGCCCGGACCAGCGCCTCGTCGAGCACGCCAGGAAGGCGTGGGACCTCGCGCTGGATCTGGGCCAAGCGCACGGCTACCGCAACGCCCAGGCGACCGTGATCGCGCCGACCGGCACGATCGGCCTCGTCATGGACTGCGACACCACCGGCATCGAGCCGGACTTCGCGCTCGTCAAGTTCAAGAAGCTCGCCGGCGGCGGCTACTTCAAGATCATCAACCGGGCGGTGCCGGACGCGCTCCGCGCCCTCGGCTACCGGGAAGCCGAGATCGCCGAGATCGAGGCCTACGCGGTCGGCCACGGCTCGCTCGGCCAAGCGCCGGGCGTCAATGCCGCGACCCTTAAGAGCCGCGGCTTCACGGACGAGAAGATCGCCGCGATCGAGGCCGGCCTCAAGTCCGCCTTCGACATCAAGTTCGTGTTCAACAAGTGGACGCTGGGCGAGGATTTCTTGAGGGACACCCTCGACATCCCCGCGGAGAAGCTCGCCGATCCCTCGTTCGAGATCCTGCCCTTCCTCGGCTTCACGCGGCAGGAGATCGAGGCCGCGAACGTCCACATCTGCGGCGCCATGACGCTCGAGGGCGCGCCGCATCTGAAGGTGGAGCACTACCCCGTCTTCGACTGCGCCAACCCCTGCGGCCGCATCGGGAAGCGCTACCTCTCGGTCGAGAGCCACATCCGCATGATGGCGGCGGCGCAGCCCTTCATCTCGGGCGCGATCTCGAAGACCATCAACATGCCGAACGACGCGACGGTCGAGGACTGCAAGGACGCCTACAGGCTGTCCTGGCGCCTCGCCCTCAAGGCGAACGCGCTCTACCGCGACGGCTCGAAGCTGTCGCAGCCCTTGAACTCGGCGCTCATCGCCGACGAGGAGGACGACGACCTCGAGGCGGTCGACGCGCTCCTCGCGCAGCCGAACGCCGCCCGCGCCGCGCAGGTGGCCGAGCGAATCGTCGAGCGGGTGATCGAGCGCGTCGAGCGGGTCGAGGTGCCGGTGCGCCGGCGCGAGCGCGTGCCGGACCGCCGCACCGGCTACATCCAGAAGGCGGTCGTCGGCGGGCACAAGGTCTACCTGCACACCGGCGAGTACGCCGACGGGCGGCTCGGCGAGATCTTCATCGACATGCACAAGGAGGGCGCGGCCTTCCGGGCGATGATGAACAACTTCGCCATCGCGATCTCGCTCGGGCTGCAGTACGGCGTGCCGCTCGAGGAGTACGTCGACGCCTTCACCTTCACCCGCTTCGAGCCGGCGGGCTTCGTGCAGGGCAACGAGCGCATCAAGAACGCGACCTCGATCCTCGACTACGTCTTCCGCGAGCTCGCGATTTCCTATCTCGGCCGCGCCGACTTGGCCCACGTCGACCCCTCCGAGATCGGCCCCGACGTGATCGGCCGCGGCGAAGGCGAAGGCCGCGCCCCCGAAGGCGGCGCCACGGCCCCCGCCCCGCAGGTCGTCTCCACCGGCTTCGTGCGCGGCAAGCAGGACCGCCTCATGCTGATCCAGGGCGGCGCCGGCTACGCGACGCACGGCGCGACGGCGCTCGCCCCCGACTACGCGGCCTCGCCCGAGCCGCGGGTCGGCGTCCTCGACCTCCCCTTCACGCCGCCGCTCCCCGCCGCCTCAGGGCCGTCGGTGACGGACCGCCGCGTCGAGGCCCGCATGAAGGGCTACGAAGGCGAAGCCTGCCCCGAGTGCGCCAACTTCACGCTGGTGCGCAACGGGACGTGCCTCAAGTGCGACACGTGCGGGGGGACAACGGGGTGCTCGTGAGCTAACGGATTACCTTGGATCTTGAAAAAGGTGATGTTTATCCGCACCTGAATCTCACCTCCGTAACCGAAACAGAGACTCATCGGACGGCCAGCCTTGGCCGTCCGATGGCAAGACGAACAAAGCAGGAATCTTACTCGACTCAGGCCATCACGGAACGAACAATGCTTACTGCGTCCTCCCCCGGGCCTTCGGGCCTTGACATCTTCTTGGAGCGCTTCTGCCCTGAGCCGGGGCTGTTGTTGCCGATCCTCTCCTCACCCCCGCGCGTACGCACGTTGCAAGAGGGAGATTTCCTCTGCCAACAGGGCGATACGGCAGACGGATTTTGGATTGTCCAGCAGGGCACCATCGCGATCCGGATGAACTCCAGGATCGTTCACAGGCATGCCGGCGACGTAATCGGAGAGGCGGCCTTTTATCGGTCGCCGAAGTCTCACACCCTTCCGACGCGTGGCGCAGATATGGAAGCCATCACGCGAGCGAAGGTCATCGAGATCGACGCCTCGACGATCCAGAGCCTCAAAATGGAGGAGCGGGCCTGTTGGCACCAAACCGTAGCGAACGCGCTGACCGCGAAGCTGGACGAGGCGACCGCACAACGCGACTTGATGCTCCAAGAGACTCAGAGCATCGACAGGATCATCCGCCGCTTGGTTTCCGAGGACGCGGTCCACGCAACCGCGGCCCTCGCCGTCTACGACTCGGAGGAGATCGCGCCCGCGGCCACCGGCGCGATTCTGTGGTTCAGCGACCTCGCAGGGTTCTCATCCTACGCGAAGGCGCTCGATCCACTGGAAACCGGCGCTGCGTTGCGGCGGTTCATGGACATCCAGGTCGACGAGATTAGTCGCGCGGGTGGCCATGTCGACAAGTTTATGGGCGATGGCCTGATGGCGTTTTGGCGCGCCCCAGACGAGCGCCGGCTCGTCGAAGGAGCGAACGCGGCAACCACTGCTGCCCTCAATGCTGCGCGGCGCATCGTCGAGCTCGCAGAGGAACTGAAGGTCGATCTCGACATCCGTATCGGCCTCCACGTCGGCAACGCCGTCATCGGGAACTTCGGCGGCAGCGACCGGATCGCGTTCACCCTCATTGGCGAGACGGTCAACTCCGCATCGCGGTACGAGCAGGCGAGAGCCTCCGTAGACGGGCTCCCGCTCGGCCGAGTTCGGGTGAGCGAGGAGGCCTTCACTCTCCTCAGCAACGATAACGTCAAGGCGCAGTTTGAGGCTGCCCCGCGCCAATTCGAGGCGAAGGGCGGTCGGACCTATACGGTGCGCTCGTCGACGTTCTAATCTTTTGAGAAGGAGGTTGCTCATGGGCAACTCATGGAAATATGATCGTGCAAAAGAACAGATCGACACTCGTATCAAGGAAGTCGAGACAGTCGAGATCGTGGACTACACGCGGGACATGTCGCTGGACTCGATCCCGCGGAACAAAGCCTATCGCATGCACGCGGTTCATCTCTATGCCGACATCCTCAACCTTGACGAGATGCTCGGAACGACGGACACGGAGGGAGAGACCTGCCATAAGCGCACGCTCCGTTTCTTGAACCTGCACTATCGCGCCGTCCATCGCATCCTGAACAAATGCGACGTCCGTCGGGTCGACTTCCACAACCAGCGCCTCCACTCGTTGGTTACGAAGCCCTACGGCGACGCCGAAGAAAAGGATCGCGTTAATCGCGCTGTCGCCGTCGCGCAGCTCATCATCGATGTCTTGGCCGAAACCGGCGACACCGATGAGAATATCCCGAACGCGAAGGTCAGGGTCGGGATCGATACCGGGCGGGCCCTCGTCGTGAACAACGGCCGGAGTGGCAACCGCGAGCCTCTCTTCCTTGGACGCCCGGCGAACCGGGCGGCGAAGCTCGCTTCTAACGGGCAAGGTCGCGGGGTCTTCTTGACGAATAGGGCGAGGAAGGTGATCGGGCTCAAGGAGGTCGACGACGATCACGCCACGCCGCTCACGAAAAGCGAAATCGAGACGTGTCAGAAGAACGCCAATCTTGGCGTCGACAAAGACGAGATCGTCACCGAGTGGCGCGAGGACAACAAGGCGAACCCCATCGGCGCTTTCCAGTTCACGAGGCCGACGCCGCCGCTCCGGAACTTGGATATCGGGACACTTACGCCGAAAAACTCGCGGAGAATGGAGGCGGTGTCCATCTATGCGGACCTGGACGGCTTTACGGATTACGTCGACGCCCATATCGGCGACGATCCCGAAGACGTTGTCAGATGCCTGCATGTGATCCGGTCGGAACTCGACCGGGTAGTCTCTTCGGACTTCGGCGGGCGGCGCATCCGCTTCATTGGCGACTGCGTCCACGGTCTTCTTCTCGAAGGCACGTCGCAGACCACCGACGCCGAGGAGAGCGTGTCAGCCGCCACGCAGTGCGCGGGTGCCCTTCGCAGCAGCTTTGATCTCGCCCTTGAACGTCTCGACGTCAACGATGTCGACATAAAGGGACTCGGCTTGGCAATTGGCTTCGACTATGGCCCCATGACCGTGACGCGGCTCGGTATGCAAGGCGACCGGGTTCGGTGCTCCGTTAGCCGTGGCGTGATCTCCTCCGAGGATGAGCAACGCCGCTGCGACGGCGAGCAAACGGCGATTGGCGAAGAGGCCTATGAGGCCGGGCCGAACGCTGTTCGAAAGCTGTTTGGGCCGAACCGGATCAAGCGCGGTCTCGACTACGATACAGTCGTTGAAGCGCTCGCTGCCGAAGGTGACAAGACCGCAAAGGCAGCTGCTGTGTCGGCCTTTGCGGTGGCAAGCCCTGCGCTCGCCAAGGCGACGGAAACGCCGTTCCGGCCCTATGTGGACTCGACGAAATGACAGCAGGCGTGTTGGCGCTCCTGATTCAGACGGCCTCGGAGCACCACGCCGTAGTTCTGGAGGAGGGGAAAGATTCGGCGATCTTTAGCGTGGGCCTGCCCCGCCCATCCGGCGCTCCTGGTCCGGCTTATCGCATCCGCGCATCAGTGGTGGGGAGTTCCGCGTCCGCGAAAGAGGACGTGCCGTCGCGGTTGCCAAAGGCCTGCCCTGAGCGGCATATCAATCTCGACGGCTCGTTCTGTCTCTATTGGGCGGAAGCGGAACCTCTACCCATCCTGAGTGCTGATGATGCGCGCACATGGTGGGGCAAGCTCCTGACGTTCCTTCAGCGCCAGGAGAACGTGCGCTCGTTGCGGCGATGGCCGGGGAAGTCGGACGCGCGAGCACATGGGCCGACCGCAGCTCGATATCAACTCATTACTGAAAGGGCTGCCGCGACGCTCGGTGAAACGTTTGCGTCGCGCCTGAAGGACGGGCGGTTTGCGACACTCAGGCGCTCTGGAAACGGCCGGCTGAGGATTCAGCTGTTGCTGGACCGCAGACGGTTTCTCACGCTGCGCGTCCCAGAAAAAAAGATCATGACGCTGCGCGCCGCATGCAAGTGTGACCGCGCCACGCGGCTACCGCTTCGGGCATGCGGCTCACATGCTGAAGTTTTCGCTACGTTCATTGAAGCACTCCAGGGATGGCAGGACGCGGAAGACGAATTCTTTAAGTCACTCGCCCAAAGCGGCCTGAAATGCTGCGGCACGGTGGACGACTGTCCGCTTGCCGGCGCTAACCTCAATGCGGCGGAGAAGCTTGCTGCGTAACCGCTACACTCTTGTGTTCTCCCACCCTCCGCAATGCCGCGTAGGGGCGAAACCCGGCCGCGGCGAAGCTAGCCTTCGCGGCAAAGGTGGATACCCGGCCGAGCCCGGCCATGACGGTGGAGGGGCGTGACCCGAAGGGCCCGGCGGGCGCTACTGGTTCAGCGTCTCGTAGAGGTCGTCCCACTCCGGGTTCATGCCGTGGATGAGGCGGACCTTCCAGGCGCGCGGCCAGTGCTTGATCGTCTTCTCGCGCTGGATCGCGTCGCGGATGTCCTCGAAGCGCTCGTAGTAGACGAGCCACTTCAGGCCGTAGCGCCTGGTGAAGCCATCGATGAGGCCTTCGCGATGCTCCCAGACGCGCCGGGAGAGATTTGCCGTCACGCCGACGTAGAGCACGCCGTCGCGGCGGTTGCTCATGAAGTAGACCCAGCCGCCCTTCATGGCCCCGAGGCTAATGGCGCGGGCGGCCGGCGCAAGGTGGCTGCCGAAAGGCGTGGATGGCCGGGCCGGGCCCGGATCAAGTCCGGGAACGGGCATACGGTTTTCAGCGCGTTGCCTCCCACTTTCGTCATGGCCGGCCTTGGGCCGGCCATCCACGACTTTGCGCCGGTGAGGCGCGCTGCGCGGGCGTAAGCCCGCGTATGCGGAACGATGGGGTGTGCTCGAACGGCGGGCGTGGCGTCCTGCCCGGCGAAGGCGTGGATGCCCGGCCCAAGGCCGGGCATGACGGGAAGAGGGTACGTTGGTTGGAAACGAATCGCGGCCGGGCGATTTCTGATCAAGTCCCGGGGACGGCCATACGGTAGAAGAGCCTGAAGCTAATGTGCCCGACGGCGCGGTAGACAAAGAATTCTTGATGGGCCCGGCGGGCGCCTATCGGTTCAGCGTCTCGCAGGGTCGTCCCGCTCGGGCCGCCGGTCCGGCAGGCGCCAGTCTCTCCGCGTCCATGACGCGAAACGGATAAGGATACGGAAGTCTCTCCCTCCACTTGACGTTGCGTCATGTCGTAGACATTCTGTGTAGTTGCGTCGTGCGCCCCTCGGCCATCACCGGACGAGCATTGCAGGGGCCAATCAAGAATCGGCTTCGATTCTTGTGAAGGATCGCGACATGGCTACGACCAATGTCTTCGACGCGCGCATGTTCCCGGAAGAGACCGAGGCGAAGCCCAACGGCGGCCGTGCTGGATTCCAGCCGCCGCGGTTTACGGCGCGCCCCGAGATCCGAGGGTCCTTCGGCGCGATCGCGACCTCGCATTGGCTGGCGACGACCGTTGGCATGAGCCTCCTCGAGCGCGGCGGCAACGCCTTCGATGCCGCCGCCGCCGCCGCTTTCGTACTGCAGATCGCCCTGCCGGAATTCAACGGGATCGGCGGCGAGGCGGTCCTGTTGATCTTGCCGAGGGGGCGCTCCTGCCCGCGCGTCGTCTGCGGACAGGGTGTCGCCCCGGGCGCCGCCGACGCGGCCGCCTTCCAGGAGCTCGGGTTGGATGCCGTTCCGGAGCGCGGGCTCCTTGCCGCCACGACCCCAGGAGCCTTCGACGCCTGGATGCTGCTCCTGCGCGACTACGGCCGCATGGCGCTTCGCGACGTGCTGTCGCCGGCCATCGCCTACGCCGAAGAGGGCACGCCGACCACGTTGCTGTTCCAGCATCAGCTGAAAAGGATGAAGCCGTTCTTCGAAGCGGAATGGCCGTCGACGGCGAAGGCTCTCCCCGAGCGGCTCCCCGACGCCGACGGGATCGGCAACCGCAACGCCGCCCTGGCGAAGACGCTGCTGCGCCTCCTGGACGAGGCGGAATCGGCCGGCGCCGACCGGGACCGGCAGATCGAGACCGCGCGCGAGGTCTTCCGCCGCGGCTTCGTCGCCGGCGAAATCGAGCGGCTGTGCCGCACGCCGCACGCGGCGGCGCTCGGGCAGGACCGGCACGCGGCCCTCATGCGCGGGGAGGATCTCGCCAGCTGGAGCGCGAGCTACGAGGAGCCCGTCGTTCTCCGCTACGGCCGATACGAGGTCGCGAAGGCCGGACCCTGGACCCAAGGTCCGGTCTTCCTTCAGCATCTCGCGCTTCTCGGCCAGCTCGATGTCGGCGGGCTCGCCGCCGATGACCCCCTTTTCATTCACTCCGTGATCGAGGCCGCGAAGCTGGCTTTCGCCGATCGGGAACGCTTCTACGGCGACCCCGGCTTCGTGCAGGTTCCGTTGGAGTCCCTGCTGTCGGAAGACTACAACCGGGCCCGGGCCCGCCTGATCGGACCTGCGGCGGCAACCGTCGTCGAGCCCGGCAGCTTCGACGAGCTCGGTCCCGCCGCACCGCCCGTCGAAGAGGAGCGGGACCCCGACCGTATCCTGGCGCGGCGCTCCGGCGAGCAGCCCGGAGCGACGGTCTCCATCGCCGCCGTCGACCGCGAGGGGAACATGATCGCCGCGGTCCCAAGCGGCGGAACGATGTTCGAATCGCCGCTCGTCGAGGAGCTTGGCCTCTGCCTGGGCGCTCGCGCCTCCGGCTTCCGGCTCTCGCCCGAGAGCCCGAACGTCATCATGCCCGGCAAGCGGCCCCGGACGACGCTGTCGCCGACCATGGTGATGCGCGACGGCGAGCCTTACCTGGCGTTCTGCACCCCCGGCGCAGACCAGCAGGAGCAGTGGCAGATCGCCTTCTTTCTCCGGCACATCCACCACGCGATGAACCTGCAGGAAGCCGCCGAGGCTCCGATGTTCCAGTCGGAGCACTTCCCGAGCTCGTTCCCTCCTTTTCGGAGCCTGCCGAACAGGCTGGTCATCGAGCCGCGTTTCAGCGCGGAGATCTGCGACGGCCTCGTGCAGCGGGGGCATACCCTGATCAGCACGCGCCGGGATTGGTTTCTCGGCTCGCTGACGGCGGTGGCCAGGGATGGCCGGACGATCAAGGCGGCCGCCTGCCCCCGCCACATGCGGGTCTACGCCGTCGGCCGCTGACCCCGTGTCCGGCGCGTCTTAATCGAGCACGGGGACGCTCAATGAAGCCCGAATCCGGACCTGATCGGGCGGCGCCGAGCCCCCTCCTGGATCGCCCTGCGACAGCTTCAGGCCATCGAGGCGGTGCGACCTCCCTCGGACGGGATTTCATCCTGCTCGCGACCGGCGTCGGCTCGGCCCAGGTCGGCGGCTGGACCCGGCGAATGATCCTCGGCTGGCAGGTTTGGGAGCTGACGGGTTCGCCTTTCTGGGTCGGCATGGTCGGCTTTTTCGACCTCGCCCCGACGATTCTGTTGAGCCCCATCGCCGGACCGGTCATTGATCGCTCGGGCCCCGTTCGCGTTCTGCGAGCCACTCAAGCGGCCAATCTTGCCCAAGGCGTTCTGCTCCTCGTCGGAGCGTGGCTGAACCTCTTGAATTTGGCCGCGCTGCTCGCCTTCACGGCAGGCTTCGCCGTCGTGTATGCGTTCGACGGCCCCGCCACCAACGCGGCGCTGAGGCGGATCGTCGGAATCGAGGCGCTCGCGAGAGCGATCTCCATCAATTCCATTCTCAACAACGGCGCCCTGTTCGTCGCGCCGCTCGTCGCGGCCTTTCTCATCCGGGTTGGCGGAGCGGCGGGCGGCTACGCCGCGGCAGCCGCCGGCGGCGCGGTTTTCCTCGGCCTGCTGCTTGTGATGAAAGCTCCCGCCGACGCCGGCCTATCGAGGGCAAGCCAGGGCACCTTCCTCGAAGCCCTTGGCTCGGGCTACGCCTACGCGGCGGCGGACCGCAGATTACGCTCTCTCCTGATAAGCTTCTCGGTGGTCTCCGTCGGAGCACGCTCGCTCACATACCTCATGCCGGCGCTCGCCGCAGGCCTGCTTGCCGGAGACCCCGACGCGCTCGCCGTGCTGCTTTCCATGCTGGCGGGTGGGGCGCTGCTCGCGGGAGTTCTGGTCGGTCTGCAGGGGGCGGCTGTCAACGTGGGGCGTCTGTTGGTGGCCTCCCTGGCGGGCGCGGCGGGTTGCCTCGCCGCGATCTTTGCCGCACCGAGCCTATGGCTGGCGGCGGTCGCCGCCTTCGGCCTCGGAATGAGCCTCGCCTGCAACAGCATCTCGACCCAAACCGCGATCCAAACGGTCGCCGATCAGGAAATGAACGGCCGCGTGATCAGCCTTTACGGCATGATCTTCCGTGGCGGACCTGCCTTGGGTTCCCTGGCAGCCGGCAGTCTCGCCGCCTCTCTCGGCCTGCCGCCCGTCGGCGTCGCGTTCGCGACCGCGATCGCGTGGAACGCGTGGTCCATGCGTTCCTGGTGGAAGACGTCGTTGGCGACATCGGCCTGAGGCGAGATCGCACCGTGGCGACAGCGCTGCCGAACGAAACCCTTGAAGGCGACTGCTGCTTCGACGCAAGTGGCACCGTGCCGATCGCTCGCGGGAACTTGAAATCCACGTATTCGCGTGAACCGAGGACAGGTGCCGGTATTGGGCGAAAAAGAAGATCGAATTCTAGCGCGACCTCACAGGCCGGCAGCAGGGCATCGGTGACAGCTTCGGCACGTTCCCAACCAAGTGCTGCGGTGAGAGAACTCGCGATCCAGGATCGAAGGTCTCTGCCGACACATCAAGCGAGAGACTGTATATTTTATTATCAACATCAATAAATCTAACGCTCTACTTGGGGTAATAGCTTGTTGATTTAGGACAGCCAAGGTTGAAAAATTAACATAGATCACATTGGCTCTTATAGACCTTCCGACTATTGACACTTCCGTTACGTAATGCCAGCCTCAATGCGAGGTTGCCACATTGCTCTGTCGCAACCAATGAGGAGCGGCTATGCCAGGCTCGTCGCCTGGCGCACTCGCCAAAATATATTCGGACGATCGGTAAAGCACACTCTGAAACACAGGCCTGATTTCGTGCGCCTGGCTGCCGACTTCGCTCGGATAACTCAAGATTCTGGCGATATGCGTGAAGGTTACGCCTGACTTCGATGACGCTCATCTTACGATCGGGTGTGTTTCATGAGAGCACATTGCGAACAATCAGGGAGGCTTCGCCAACCAAGTTGGCATGATGGAAGGGCCTCGATCTTTTTTGATGTCGTCGGCTGCCGGCGTGAGAATATGAACGGTCCAACGAAAGACGTTTCGATCCCGGCAACATCGCCCGCGATCTTGCGTCGCCTGTCCGGAACTGGAGGCGAAGAACTTTCGCTCGTTTGCTTCCCCCATGCCGGGGGTGGAAGCAGCCGATTTCGTGAGTGGCCTCGCGCCTTCGGTGAGCACACGGAAGTTCAGGTGGCGATCTTTCCCGGCCGCGAGGGCCGGCTGCTTGAGACGCCCATGGTCGACCTCCACGCGATGGCGGCCGCGGCCGCGACGGAACTGAGGTCGGCGACAAACCGGCGTGTCGCGCTGGCCGGCATCAGCTTCGGAGCGCTCGTCGCCTTCGAGGTCGCGTGCCTGCTCGCCGATGGCGGCGCGCCGCCGGCGGCACTCTTCGTCGCGAGCCAGCGTGCGCCGCGTTGTCCACGCGAGCTGCACGGGTGGCACGAGCTCGATTCGCAAGAGCTGGTGGCAAAGCTGGTTCAGATCGGCGGGTTGGACACCCGCGACGCATGCGACCTGGAATTCCAGGAGCTTTTCCTTGGGGCGATCCGCGCAGACCTGCGGGCGAGCGAAACGTACAGCGCCCCCGCGCGCGCTCCGTTGAACTGTCCGATTTTCGTCTATCGCGGGCAGCTGGATCCTGTCGTGTCGGAAGAGGACTGCCGAAGCTGGCAGGCCGAGACGTCGTCGACGGCGGTGATCCATACGCTCGGCTCGGGGCACTTCCTGCTGAACGAGGCGGAGGATCAATGGCTCGCTGCCCTGCGTGCGGATCTCCTGCGTGTCTGCGCCTCGAACCGAAGCCTGGCTTGAGGGCCTGATCCGATGCACGGCAGCATGCAAGGCTCCTCGGGCGATCAGGTTTTTACCGGCCTGGAGGTCGCGATCGTCGGAATGGCCGGCCGCTTTCCGGGAGCGGCAGATACGGAGACCCTGTGGCGCAACCTGGTGACGGGCGTCGAGGCCGTGACGTGTTTCGGCGAAGGCGAGGCCGATCTGACGGACCGCGAAAGCCCTCATCGTGTGCCGATGGGGTTCGTGCTGCAGGACATCGAAGGCTTCGATGCCCCGTTCTTCGGGATGTCGCCGCGCGAAGTCGAGATCACGGACCCACAGCACAGATTGATGTTGGAATGCGCGTTCGAAGCGCTCGAGCATGCCGGCTATGCCGGCGAAACCTGCGGAATTGATGTTGGCGTCTATGTCGGCTGCGGACCGAACGATTATCTGATCAAGAACCTTTGCACCAACCCTCGGCTGTTGAGCAGGACGAACCCTGTCCAGATCCTGATCGGCAACGAGAAGGATTATCTGGCGACGCGTATTTCCTACAAGCTCGATCTGCGCGGACCGAGCGTGATCGTGCAATCCGCGTGCTCCACGTCGCTTCTTGCGGTCCACGTCGCGGCGCGCGCGCTCTTCGCCGGCGAATGCGATCTCGCGCTGGCCGGCGGCGTGTCCCTCGCTTGCCCCCAGGTAGCCGACTACGATTTCGATCCAGGCGGGATCTTCTCGCCCGACGGACACTGCCGTCCCTTCAGTGCCGACGCCGGCGGGACCGTGCGCGGCAGCGGCGCAGGGATCGTCGTGCTGAAGAGGCTGTCCGAGGCTATCGCCGACCGCGACACGATCTACGCCGTGCTGCGCGGCTCCGCGGCGAACAACGACGGCAGCACGAAGGTCGGTTTCGCGGCTCCGAGCGTGGAGGGCCAGGCACGCGTGATCCGCACCGCGCACGCGGTTGCGGAGCTGACGTCTGGCACGATCGACTACGTCGAGGCGCATGGGACCGGTACGGCCCTGGGCGATCCGGTCGAGATCGCCGCGCTCGGAGACGCCCTCGCCTCCGGTCAGCCGCGGACGACGCCGTGCCTGATCGGATCGATCAAGTCGGGCATCGGACATTTGGACGCCGCGGCCGGCGTGGCGGGGCTCATCAAGGCGGCGCTGGCGCTGCATCACGAGTATATCCCCGGTACGCTGAACTTCGCGTCGCCCAATCCCGCCATCGACTTTGCGAGCGGCCCTTTCGAAGTCGTCGACGCGGGCCGCGCTTGGCCCCGCACGGCCGAACCACGGCACGCCGGAGTGAGCTCGTTCGGAATCGGCGGAACCAATGTCCATGTCGTGTTGGGGGAAGCGCCTTCGCCTCGCCCGAGGCCCGAGGCTCCTCCGGGTCCGGTGATCCTCCGGCTTTCGGCCTTGAGCCCGGCGGCATTGGCCCAGAGCGCATCCCGGCTCGCCGATCATCTGCACGACAAGCCGGAGCTAGACCTCAGGGACGTCGCCTATACCTTGAGGTTCGGCCGCAAGGAGCTGCCGCACCGGATGGCCGTCGTCGTCCGCGACGCGCCCGAAGCCATCCGGCTGCTTCAGAGCGGTGGATCGGGTGAAGTCGCCAAAGGCGTGGCCGCCAAGACGCGGCCGTCGATCGCCTTCATGTTCCCGGGTCAGGGGACACAGTTCCCCGGCATGGGCGCCGAGCTCTTTCGGACGCAACCGGTCTTCGCGGCATCGCTGTCGCGCGCGGCGGAAATCCTGAAGCCGATCCTCGGCCTGGACCTGCTCGCGATCCTTCATCCCTCGGCCGAGTTGCCACGGGAATCTGCCGCGGAGCGTCTTGCCGAGACATGGTTGACCCAGCCGGCCATCTTCGCCGTCGAATATGCGCTCGCGGAACAATGGATGGCGTGGGGCCTCCGGCCGGACGCCATGATCGGCCACAGCATCGGGGAATTCGTCGCGGCCACCCTCGCCGGGGTGATGTCGCTCGAAGATGCGCTCGGGCTGGTCTGCGCGCGCGGACGACTGATGCAGGACCTTCCGGGCGGCAGCATGCTGGCCGTGTCGGCGGGAGAGGAGGCGGTCGCCCGCTGGCTCGGCGGCGGCGTCTGCCTTGCCGCCGTCAACCGCCCGGAGCTCTGCGTCCTTTCCGGCCCGGCCCCGGAGATCAACGGCTTGCGCGCAGCGCTCGAAGCAGCGGGCCTCGATTGCCAGTCCGTGCCGACATCGCACGCTTTCCATTCGGGGATGATGGACCCGTGCCTGCCGGCATTCGAGCGACGGGTGTCCGAGGTGCGGCTCCAGCCGCCGACGGTCCGCTTCATCTCGGGTTTGACCGGCCGATGGATCACGGACGCCGAAGCCACCAGCCCCGAGTACTGGGCCGCGCATCTGCGCGGCACCGTGCGGTTCGCCGGCGGCCTGGGCACGCTTGTGGGCCAAAGCGGCTGGGCGCTGCTGGAATGCGGGCCCGGCCGCTCGCTTTCCGGCGCGGTCCGGAGCATCGCGCCCGGGCGGGCGGACCTCATCGCGCTTCCGGCCCTCCCGCCCGAGGGTTCCGCCGTTCCGGACGACGCGCATGCCGCGAACGTCCGGGCGAAGCTCTGGTGCCACGGCGTCGCCGTGGAGCCGGACGGGGAGTTTTCGGACGGCGCCCGCGTGCCGCTGCCCACCTATCCGTTCGAACGCAAGCGCCACTGGATCGAAGCCGCGGCGTTCCGCCCGGTCGTCCAAGAGGACGCGGCGGATCACGTCGAGGAGGCCGGCGAGCCCGAGACGACACCCGACTCATCCGCCGAACCCGCCTGTACCGGCTCGGTCTCCGAGCGCCTCGCTCGGCTCTGGAGCGAGATGCTCGGCGTGTCGTCGGTTGGTCTCGACGACGACTTCTTCGCGCTCGGCGGCGATTCCATCATCGGCATCCAGATCGCTCAACGCGCCCGGGCGCTCGGGCTGCCCATGCGCCCGCGGATGATCATGACCCATCCGACGGTGGCCCGCCTGGCCGAGGCTCTGGAAGCCGAGATGCCGGCCAGCACGCCCGATGCGGCGCCGGCCGCGGAAGCCGCGACCGAAGAGGAGAACCTGAGCGCCGCGCTGATCCCCGATCCCGCAGCCGCCTACGAGCCTTTCCCGCTCACCGAGATCCAGCACGCCTACTGGATCGGCCGCAGTGGGATGGTCGGGTCCGGGAACGTGGCGGCGCACGCATATGAGGAATTCGAGTGCACGGACCTCGACGTCGATCGTCTGCAGGCGGCGCTGCGGGGCCTCATCAGGCGGCATCCGATGCTGCGGGCCGTCATCACGTCCGACGGCTTGCAGCGCGTCCTGCCCAGCGTCCCCGATTACGTCCTACGCACGGTCGACCTCCGGCAGATCGACCCTGCCGCAGCCGAGAGCCGGCTGGCGGAGATCCGGCATGCGCGATCCCACCAGGTCCTTCCGGCCGATACCTGGCCGCTGTTCGATATCGCGGCGACGCTTCTGCCGGGCGGCCGCGCACGGCTGCACGTCGGTTTCGACCTGCTGATCTCGGACGCTTGGAGCATCATGCTCTTCTGGCGGGAGCTCGAGCGGCGCTATCTCGAGCCCTCCTACGATCCGCCGCCGGTAGCGGTGTCCTACCGCGACTGCGTGCTCGCGGAGGAGCGGCTTCGGAGCGGCCGCGCCTTCGAGCGCGCTCGCAAGTATTGGCTCGACCGCGCCCCGACTTTCCCGGACGCGCCGAGCCTGCCGCTCGCCCGCGATCCGAGCGCGATCGCCGAGCCCCGATTCGCCCGCCTGCACACCCGGATCGACGCGGCCGCCTGGTCCCGCATCAAGGCGATCGGGAAGCGATGGGGCCTCACCCCGTCCGCATTATTGTGCACGGCCTATGCCGAAGTGCTGGCCGCGTGGAGCGAGTCGCCGCGCTTCTGCCTGAACCTCCCGGCCTTCAACCGCCTGCCGGTCCATCCGGAGATCGCCGACGTCATCGGCGACTTCACCTCCGTCCTGCTGCTCGAGGTGGATGCAAGCGACGACGTTCCTTTCCGGGAGCGCGCCCAAGCTCTGCAGCAGCGCCTATGGGACGATATCGCGGCGCTGCAGTTCACGGGCGTCAGCCTGCTACGCAGCATGGCGGGTCATCGGCCGACCTTGCCGATGATGCCGTACGTGTTCACGAGCCTGATCTTCCCGGGCGTCTCCGACGATCCCGTCGGCGGCCGGATCGGACGGTTCGTCGAGGGAATCTCCCAGACGCCGCAGGTCTGGCTGGATTGCCAAGTATACGAGGAAAGCGGGGCGCTTCTCGTCAATTGGGACTTCGTCCAGGCGCTGTTCGACCCCGCGATGCTCGACGGCATGTTCCTGGACTTCCAGCGCCTCCTCGCGCGGCTCGCCGATCACGAGGAGACCTGGACGGAGACCGCTTGGCGCGACGAGCGGAGCAGGTCCTTTGTCACGGCCGCACGCCGGAAGGCGAACGAGACCGCGCTCGACGTGCCGCAGAGCCTCCTGCACGCTCCGGTTCTCGAGCGGATCGCCGACAAGCCGGAGGCGCTGGCGATCCTTGCCGACCGCCGGCTGACCTATGGCGAGCTCGGACGCGCCTCGGCTGCGCTTGCCTCCGATTTGCTCAAAGCCGGCGCCCGCCAAGGCGACCGCGTCGCCGTCGTCGCGGACAAGGGCTGGGAGCAGATCGTCGCCGTCCTGGGAATCCTGCGCGCCGGCTGCACCTATGTTCCGCTCGATCCGGCGCTGCCGGCGGAACGGCTGCACGCGCTGATCCAGATGAGCGCGGCGGCCGCGGTCGTGACCGTGCCCGAACTGGGGAGCGCCATCGCCTGGCCGGAGCGGGTCGCCCGCGTGGTGATCGACGACATGACCCCGGCACGCGACGTCACCTGGCGGGATGTGGCGGCCAATCCCGACGGGCTCGCCTACATCATCTTCACCTCCGGCACGACTGGAGTGCCGAAGGGCGTGATGATCACGCACCGGGCGGCGTCCAACACGGTTTACGACATCAACCGCCGTTTCGCAGTGAACGCGGCGGACCGGGTGCTCGCGATCTCCGCGCTGTCGTTCGACTTGTCGGTCTACGACATCTTCGGCCTGCTCGGGGTCGGCGGCGCCGTCGTCGTGCCGCGAGCCGCGGCGGCGCGCGATCCCGTCCACTGGCTGCCGCTCATCGAGGAGGGCGGCGTCACGATCTGGAACTCGGTGCCCGCCTTGATGGAGCTGCTCGCGAGCCAAGTCGAGCTGCTCGGCCGGGCTCCGATGCCGGCCTTGAGGCTGGTCATGCTGAGCGGGGACTGGATTCCCGTTTCGCTGCCCGGACGGATCGGCAGCTTCGCCCCGTCGGCGTCGCTCGTCAGCCTCGGCGGCGCGACCGAGGCCTCCATCTGGTCGATCTTCCATATGATCGACCATGTCGATCCCGATTGGCGCAGCATCCCGTACGGCAAGGCGCTGTCGAACCAGAGCTTCCATGTCCTGGATCGGCACCTCAGGCCGCGTCCGGACGGCGTCGTCGGCGATCTCTACATCGGCGGTCTCGGCCTGGCCCTGGGCTACCTCGACAATCCCGTCGAGACGGCTGCGCGCTTCCTGGAGCATCCCGTCACCGGCGAGCGCCTCTACCGTACCGGCGACCTCGGCCGCTTTCTGCCCGACGGGAGCATCGAGTTCCTGGGCCGCACGGATACGCAAGTCAAAATCAATGGCTTCCGGATCGAATTGGGGGAAATCGAGAAGGTCGCCTGTTCCTATCCCGGCGTCCGCGCCTGCGCCGTGACCGTGACGGGCGGCGAGCGACGCGCACGGCGCCTCGTCGCCTATGTCTGCGCCCTGCCCGGAGCCACGGTCGCGCTCGACGCGGTCAAGGCCCACATGGCCGCGCGCTTGCCCGGCTACATGGTGCCCGCGACGCTCATGGAGCTTGCGCACCTCCCGCTTTCGGCGAACGGAAAGGTCGACCGCGACCGTCTCCCCTGCCCGACGACGCCGCCGGATGCACGGATGCTGGTCCGGCCAGAATCCGCGACCGAGGAAAAGCTCGCGGCCATCTGGCGCCAGATCCTCGGGGTCGAGAGCGTCGGCGTCACGGACGATTTCTTCGAGTGCGGCGGCGACTCGCGCCAGGCAACCGAGATGGTGATGCGCATCCGCGCGCAGCTCACCCCCGACTTCCCGCTGCGCACGGCCTTCGAGTCGCCGACCATCCGTGCTCTCGCGCAGGTGGTCGACATGGCCGCCGCGCGTGGTGCGGCGGCGGACCGGCTCGGGCCGAAGCCGCAAGCGGCGCGGGGAGCAGTCGCTCCGTTGACCTCGGCTCAGATGCGGCTTTGGTTCCATGACGTGCTGGAGCCCGGCAACAGCACCTACAACATCGTCGAACCCTTCGAGCTCTCGGGGCCGATCGACGCCGAGGTCCTGCTGGCGGCGATGCAGGCCTTCATCGGACGCCACGACGCGCTGCGAACGACCTTCCGGACCATCGGGGATGAACCGGTTCAGGTTGTCGCGGCCGAGGCATCGACGGACTTGAGGCTCGTCGAGCTTCACGACACTGCCTCGAGAGCGGACGCCGTCGCGCGTGAGATCGCCTCCGCGGCAACGACGCCCTTCGACCTCGAGCATGGGCCGTTGTTCCGCGTCCGCCTGCTTCGCTTTGCCCCGGATCACCACGTTCTGATCGTCGCAGTCCACCATATCGTCTGGGACGGCTGGTCGACGACCATCATGGTCGACGAGGTCTGCAAGCTGTATCGCGACCTGATCGCCGGACGCCCGCCATCCCTCGCGGAACCTGAGCTGCGGTTCGCGGATATCGCGGTCTGGGAGCGGAACAATCTCCGTTCGGACGCCTACCGCTCGCAGCTGGACTACTGGTCGCGACAGCTTGCGGGACCGCTTCCGATTCTCGCGTTGCCGGTCGACCGGGATGGCGCAAGCCGGGTCGCCCCGGCGGACGGCGCGCGCGAAACCTTCCTCGTCGGCGCCGCGACGGCGAGCCGGTTCCGAGAGATCTGCCAACGCCGGCACGCGACCCTGTTCATGGGCTATCTCGCCGCGTGGCAAACGCTGCTGCGGTGGTGGTGCGGCCAGGACGACGTGATCGTCGGCGTGCCTTCGGGGTATCGGGAGCACGAGCAAACGGCTGCGGTCGTCGGCTTCCTCGTCAACAGCGTCGCGATCCGCACCCGCTTCGAGGGCTGCGCCACCTTCAGCGAGCTGCTCCAGCAGGTGCGCGAGACCGCCGTCGCGGCCTATGCGAACCAGGACGTACCTTTCGATCGCGTCGTCGAGGAGCTGCGGCCGATGCGGCGCACGATGGACTCCGCTCCGATCTTCCGCGCCTGGTTCGTGCTGCACGACGTGCCGTTGCCGCCTTGGAGAATCCCCGGCGTCGAGGCGAAGCTCCTCGACGCACTGTTCCTGCTTGCCGTGCACGACATCAAGTTCTCGCTCGTCGCCAAGGAGGGTTCCTTGGAGGCCGCGATCGATTATCGCACCGCGCTGTTCGACTCTCGCACGATCACGCGGCTGGGCCGCTGCCTGCTCACGTTGATCGAGCTTGTCGCAACGTCGCCGGACATCCCGCTGGACGTGCTCGCGCGCGAGCTGAGCGACGTCGGTGAACGGGAGCAGCGTCTCGCGCCGTCTCCTCCGAGCGCGAGCCCCGCGCGGTCCTTCGCCAAAGCCCGTCGCGTTCTGATCCGGAGCGAAGCCGATGGTCTCTGATGCTGCGGCCGGGGCGCCGGTCCTGGCGCGATCGAAGGCGATGTGCCTCCATGAGCTCGTGCTGGCGCAGTGCGCGCGCACGCCGGATCGCATCGCGATCCGCGACGGGGAGGACGCCATCAGCTATGGCGAGGTGGCGTCGCGGACGCGGTCGCTCGCCCGACGCCTGCGCGGCCTCGGGGTCGGAGCGGAGACGCCCGTCGGCGTTCTCCTGCCGCGATCGCGGAACTTGCCGGTCGCGCTGCTCGGCATCCTGGCCGCCGGCGGCGCCTACGTGCCCCTCGATCCGAACCAGCCCGATGCCCGCATAGCCTTCGTTCTCGAGGATACCGGCGCGCCGCTCGTGCTCACGACCGCGGAGCTGGCCGGACGCGTCGCGCAGAGCGCAACGCGTTGCCTGCTCCTCGATCGGGACGAGGTCTCGGCCGACGCCTCGTCGGATGCCCCTCTCGATGAACTCTCGGCGCCCGAGCACCTCGCCTACGTGATCTACACCTCGGGGTCGACCGGCCGGCCCAAGGGCGTCATGATCGAGCACCGCAACGCGGCGGCGCTGCTCGAGTGGGCCCATCGCGAGTATTCGGCAGCGGAGCTGGGGCGCGTCGTCGCCGCCACCTCCATCACCTTCGATCTCTCGGTATTCGAGATCTTCGCGCCTCTGACCTGCGGCGGATCGATCGACGTGATCGAGGACGGCCTGGCCTTCGCGACGTGGCCGCACCGCGCGGAGGCGACGCTGCTCAACACGGTTCCGTCGATCATGCGCGAGCTGCTTGCCGCGGCAGCGCTGCCGCCGAAGCTGCCGGTGGTGAATCTCGCCGGCGAGCCGCTGCCGAAGGACATCGTGGAGGCGGTGTGGCGGCACAGCCCGGGCTGTCGCGTCTACAATCTATACGGGCCCTCCGAAGACACGACCTACTCCACGGGCGATGTCGTCCGGTCCGACGATGCCAAGCCGACCATCGGGCGTCCCCTGACAGGCCGGTACGTCCGCCTTCTCGACGAGAACGGCACGCCCGTGCCGGAGGGCGACATCGGCGAGATCTACGTCGGCGGCCCCGGCGTCACGCGCGGCTATTGGCGCCGGCCCGACATGACGGCCGCCGCTTTCCTCCCGGATCCGGTATCGCCGGACAGGGGGCGCGTGTACCGCACCGGTGATTACGGCCAACTGCTGGCGGACGGACGAATCCTGTTTCTCGGCCGCCGCGACGATCAGATCAAGCTACGCGGCTATCGCATCGATCTCGGCGAGATCGATGCCGTCCTGCGCGAGCACTCGAGCGTCGCCGACGTCGCGACCGTGGCCTTCGATGATCCCCATCGCGGCACGCTGCTGAGGTGCGCGCTCGCGCCGCGGCACGAGATCGAGATCGAAGAGATCCGCGCGTGGTTGGGCCGCCGTTTGCCCGCCTACATGGTGCCGGCCGAGTGGCTGCTCATGGAAGCCATTCCGAAACTGTCGAACGGGAAAGTCGACCGGGCGAGGCTGCGCGCACTTGCCCCTCAGCGGCGGCTCGACGACACGGCCCTGCCGGAGACCGATGCGGAGATCCAGCTGGCCGCGCTGTGGTCGGAACTGCTCGGCGGCATGCGAATTCATCGCGACGACAGCTTCGTCGGCCTGGGTGGCCACTCCCTCCTCGCGGCACGGCTGTCCGCGCGGATCAAGGCGCGTTTCGGACGAGCGATACCCGGCCCCCGGCTGTTGCGCGCTCCAACGCTGCGCGACCAGGCGGAGCTCCTGGATTCGAGTGTCGGCGAGGAGCTGCCGCCTATCCCTGCGGTCGAAAGAGCCGATGGACCGGCGCCATGCTCTTTTGCGCAGTTGCGCATGTGGACGCTGGAGCGGCTGCTGCCCGGCTGCCCCCGCTACAACATCCCGATCGCCTTCGTCCTGCGCGGCGCGCTCGATATCGCGGCTCTGGACGCCGCCCTGCGTCTTCTGGTTCGGCGTCAGCCGGTTCTTCGCACGATATACCGGCACCTCGACGGCGAGGTGGCGCAGTCGGTCGTGACCGTCGTCGAGCCGCTCCTCCGGCGTGCCGACGTGTCTTCGCACGCGCCACAGGCGGCGCGGTCGGAGGCGATCCGACTCGCGACGGCTTTCGCCGGCACATGCTTCGATCTGGCGCAGGCACCACCCTTTGCCGCGCTGTTGATCGACATGGGCCGCGACGAGCACCTGCTCGTGCTGTCTTCCCACCACATTGCCGCGGACGGGTCGGTAAACCTGATCGTCGACGCGCTCTCGCGCGCCTACCGCGACGTGCTCTCGGACCCGGCGCCGGACGCGACCGCGCACGCTCCATCCTACATCGCTTACGCGGCGTGGGAGCGTCGACGGTCCGAGTCCCCGCCGGCACATGCGGCCGCCTTGGCGTACTGGACCGCCCGCCTCGCCGATCCTCCGCCGCTTCCCGACCTGCCGGCGGACCGCGCGGCCGGCGGCGTCACGACCGGTCATGGCGGCCGGCATACGTGCGGCGTGCCGGCGGCGACCTACGAGAAGCTGCTCAAGCTCGGCCGGACCCATGGCGCCTCGCTGTTCCAGTCCTTGCTCGCGCTCTCCTGGGCTTTCCTCGCCCGCCTTTGCGACCAGGAAGAGTTCTGCGTCGCCGCCCCCGTGGCCGATCGCCCGCATCCAGACGCCCAGGATCTCGTCGGAAACTTCGTGAACACGGTTGTCCTGCGCTGCGCGCTCGCCGGAGATCCGAGCTTCGAGACAATTCTCGATCAAGCGCGGGAGCGAACGATCGAGGCGCTGGAGCACGCCTCCCTGCCCTTCGATCGAGTCGTCCAGGCGATCCCGGCGTCGCGGCGGGCGGAGGGCATGCCGTTCACGAACGTGATGGTCTCGCTCATTCCCGACCAGGGATGCGTCTCTTTCGCAGGGATCAAGGCAGAGCCGCTCGACATCGTCCTGCCGACCGCCCGCTTCGACCTCGGCCTGTTCTTCTCGATCGTGGGCGACGAGCTCCGGCTCTCGATCGAGTACGCCTCCGACAAGTTCGAGGCGTCCACCGTGCGCCGCTTCGCGCAGCACTGGATGACGCTGGCGGCAGCCGCCCTCGCGGACCCCTCCTCGGCCATGTCACGGCTGCCGCTGCTCTCCGAGGCCGAGCGCCACACGATCCTCGAGGAATGGAACGCGACAGAGCATCCCTGCGACACGGACCGGCTGGTTCACTCGCTGTTCGAGGCGCAGGCCAGGCGCCAACCCACGGCGTTGGCCGTGCAAGGCGACGGGCCCGAGCTCAGCTACCGCGAGCTGAACCAGCGCGCGGACCGTTTGGCCGGGATGCTCGCCGGCCGCGGATTGCGCCCCGGGGCGCGCATTGCGCTGCTCTGCGAGCGCAGCCCGCACCTCATCGTCGCCATGCTGGCCGTCCTGAAAGCCGGATGCGCATACGTGCCCTTGGACCCGGACAGCCCGCCGGCGCGGCACGAGACGATCCTGCGCATCGCCGAAGCCGGCGCATTGATCACCGATGCCTCGATGCAGGCCCGAGCCGAGCGGCTGGCCGCCACGGCAGGCGGCGTGCCGTGCCTGCGCGCCGACCTCCTCGGGGAGGCCGACCGCCGGTCGCGACCGAGCGGGCTTTCACCGGACGACCTCGCCTACATCATCTTCACCTCGGGAACGACCGGCGTGCCGAAGGGCGTCGCCGTGCGCCACCGACCCGTCATCAACCTGATCGAATGGGTGAACGCAACGCATTCGGTCGGCCCCGGCGACCGGCTGCTGTTCGTGACTTCGGTCGCGTTCGACCTGTCCGTGTACGACGTCTTCGGCGTCCTCGCCGCGGGCGGCTCGATCCGGATTGCCGGCCGGAGCGAGGTGCGGGACCCGCGTGCTCTCGCCGAGATCCTGGAGCGAGAGCCGATCACCTTCTGGGATTCCGCCCCCGCCGCACTCGATCAATGCGTGCCGTACCTGTCCGGACGCGGGAATCTCTCCTTGCGCCTCGTTTTCGTTTCCGGCGACTGGATCCCGGTCACGTTGCCCGATCGTCTGCGCCGGATCGCCCCAGACGCCGACATCGTTGCGCTGGGCGGTGCGACGGAAGCCGTCGTCTGGTCGAACTTCCATTCCGTGCGGGACATCAAATCCGGTCAGAGCAGCATCCCCTATGGCCGGCCGATCCAGAACGCGCGGTACTACATCTTGGACCGCCATATGGAGCCTGTGCCGATCGGCGTGCCGGGGAACCTCTTCATCGGCGGCGAAGTCCTGGCGGACGGTTACGTCGGCGATCCGGCGCAGACCGCGGCGCGGTTCGTGCCCGATCCCTTCCGCGCCCGGCCGGGAGCCCGGCTCTATGACACGGGCGATCGTGCTCGGTACTGGGAGGACGGGACGATCGAGTTCCTGGGGCGCCTCGATACGCAGGTCAAAATCCGAGGCTTCCGCGTGGAGACGGGGGAAATCGAAGCCATACTGGCAGCCCAGCCCGGAATTCGAGCCTCCCACGTCTCGATTCGCGGCGAGCGCTCGGCGCGGTGGCTATGCGGCTACGTGGTCGCGGACGTCGCCGACAGAAATCTTGCAACGAAGCTGCGGAGCGCGCTTCGGGCTCAACTCCCGGAATACATGGTGCCGGAAGCGATCGTCGTTCTCGATGCTTTCCCGCTCACCGCCAACGGCAAGCTCGATCGCGCCCGGTTACCGGACCCGCGTCGAGCGCCAGTCGAGGGGGCGCCGGAAGAGAGCATCGAGATGACCAACGCAGAGTCCGTCGTTGCGGAGATCTGGCGGACCGCGCTGGCGATCGCGGATGTCGGCGTTGACGAAAATTTCTTCGACGTGGGTGGCAACTCGGTGCGTCTCGTCTCGGTCCATCGCACTCTCGAGACGCGGTTCGGACAACGGATCCCGATCGCCGAGCTGTTCCGGTACCCGACGATCCGAAGCTTGGCCGATCGCCTCGCCTCACGGGCCCAAGCGCCCGCGACGGGCCGCGGTGCGCCCGACCACCGCGCGGCCGAAGCACGCCGACGCCTCGCGGCCGTGAAGGGGCGGATGACGACCGGACGCAGACAGACGGTCGGGCAGCGAGGTCGGGCGGGCGGTCACCAGCCCAGCAGCACGCCAGAAGATGCCTAGGCTCAGCGAGGGAGACGAGCATGTCCGCAATCGAGACCTACAGATCTGCGCTCATCGATCTTGGAGCTCATAAAGTAGCCCACCAGGAAGAGACGCTCGTCGCGCACTTGGAGCATACTTATCGCATCCTGCAGCGAATGCACTGCGCAGAGCATGTCTGCCTCGCCGGACTGTTCCACGGCGTATACGGAACGCAGGCGCTGCATGCGGAGAACATCGAGGCCTTGCCGGAGGGCCGCCGCGAGCAGGTCAAAGAGCTGATCGGCGAAGACGGCGAGGAGCTCGTCTACACGTTCTCCGTCATGAGCTACGACTCGCTCGGCCGCAGCCTGCGCAGCGTGCTGCGGCCGAGCGGTCAGCCGGACGTGCGCGACCGGCGAACCGGCGCTCCGATTCCCCTCACCCGCGAGAAGTTCGACGACCTTCTGCGACTGAAGCTCGGCGACGTCCTGGCGCACGTGCCGAGCCAGAAGGCGCACTCGCAGCTCGATCTCCCGGCTGAGTACGGATCGTTCTGGCAGCTCGTCGCCGAGCATCTCGGCGAGGACGCGGCGGAAGTGTGGAATGAAATCATGGGAACGCGGTCGTGGATAGCAGCGCAGCCGAACTGAATGCACAGGGCTGGGAAGGCTACCGGCTATCGCTCCAGCAGGAGCGCCTGTGGAACTTGCGGCACGAGCCGGGCTTGCGTTGGGCCATGGCCCGAGCCGAGCTCACCGGTCCGCTCGACCGGGCGGCCTTAGGCGAGGCGCTGGGCGAGATTTTCGCCGGGCACGAGATCCTGCGGACCTCCTTCAAGCCGGTGCTCGGCAAGGGCGGCGCCGCGCTCATGCTAGTCGCCGAATCCGGCGCGCCGACAGTGGAAGTCGACCTGTCCGGGCGCTGTGCCGAAGCCCAGGAGCGCTCGATCGCGGACTACATCGGCGAGATGCGGGACCGACCGCTGCACACGCCCGATCCGCAGCCGGTTCGCGTCGCCCTCTTCGCGCACCATCCGGAGCATCACACGCTGGTCGTCACGGCCCCTCGGCTCTGTCTCGACGACCGCTCGGCGGTGCTCCTGTTCTCCGGGATCGCAGAGGCTTACGCGGCCAGGAAAGCGGGCGCGCCGCGACAGCCGCGCTCCATCGTCCAGTATGCCGACTTTGCGCAATGGCAGCTGGATTCCGAGGAAGCCGCTGCGTCGGCCACCGTCCGAACGGCGGTGGCTCCGCTGCGTCTCCCGATGGAGCTGACGCCTCGCGATGAGACACCCGCGGCGCTGCGCTGGACGGCGCCAGCCGAAACCATGAGCGCGATCTCGGCGCTCGCCCGTCAGCACGGGACCTCGTCGGGAACGGTGCTGCTGGCCTGTTGGGCGGCGGCGCTCTGGAGGGTCGGCGGCCAGCCCGAACGATTGTCCGTCGAAACGGCTCTGGCATGCCGCCCCTTCGCGGAGCTCGCCGGTGCCTTGGGCAGCTTCGAGAGCTATGCGCCGATGACGATCGAGGTTCCGGAAGGGCCCGACCTCGCCGGCATGGTTCGCGCAGCCTCCGCGGCGTGGACCGCCTTGGCCGCCCTGGAGGATCGGCTGCCGGCCCGGACCTCGCCGGAGCAATCGGATCCGAACCGCGTGGGTTTCTCTTTCGTGGAGCGGCCCGAGCAGATCGCGGCTGCCCAGATCGTCCTGACGGCGCTCGAGATCGAAGCACCGAGCGAGCCCTTCAAGCTGGAACTGCGATGCATGGCCGCGGGCAGTCGGCTTGACCTGTCGATCCGCTACAACGCCGCAGCGTTTGCCCCCGGCGGGGTCGACGCACTCGCCTGTGCCTTGCGTGCGATGCTGTTCGCGGCGGCGACCTCCTCGCCGGAACGCCTTGACGCAATCCCCTTGTTGGATCCCGAGACCGCTGCGGCGCTGGTTTCGCAATCCAATCCGCCGTCCGTGCCGCTCACGCGGCCGCACTGCTGGCATCAGGCCTTCACGGAGCAGGCCCGGCGCTCGCCGGATGCTACGGCTCTCGAGTGCAGCGGCCGGAGATGGTCTTATGGCGAGCTGGACGCCTTCACCAATCGGATGGCGCGCGTGCTGCGCCGCCGCGGGGTCACCCGCGGCAGCCTGGTCGGCCTTATGCTGGAGCGCAGCGATCTTGCGATCGCGGCGCTGCTCGCGATCCTGAAAGCAGGCGGCGCCTATGTTCCGCTCGATCCGAGCCTACCCGCGCGACGCCGCGCCACGATCATAGCGGAATCCCGGCCCGTCCTCCTGATCTGTGACGCGACGGGACCGCAGCCCGCGCCGGACGGAGTGCCGGCACTCCGGCTCGACCTTATTCGGGATGAGATCGAAGCCGAGGCCGACGCTCCGCTCGACGGCGCCGGCTCGGGCGGCGACCTCGCGTATGTGCTGTTCACGTCGGGAACCACCGGCGTGCCGAAAGGCGTGGCGATCGAGCACGCCCAACTGATGCACTACGTGGACGGAGCGGTCGAGCGTCTCGCTCTGGGCGAACCGGTTCGATACGTGGCGCTCGGCAGTCTTGCGACGGATCTGGGAAATACCGCGATCTTCCCCGCGCTTTGCACGGGCGGATCGCTCGATGTCGTGCCGGTGGCTGTTTCAGCCGACGCACAGGCGTTGGCCGCGCATCTCGCAAGCCGACCCTACGACGTGCTGAAGATCACGCCCTCGCATCTTGCGGCGCTGTTCGCCGTGGCCGACGCGCCGGCAGGGCTCCTGCCGAGACGCAGCCTCGTCCTGGGCGGCGAAGCCTTGAGCTGGGGCATGCTGCGGCTGTTCCGGTCCTTCGCCGAGGGATGTCGAATCTTCAACCATTATGGCCCGACGGAGACCTGCGTCGGGGTGCTCGCCGGGGAAGTGACCTCCGACGCCCTCGCCGATCTCGCCTCGACGGTGCCGCTCGGCCGGCCCCTGAAGCATGCGCGGGCCTACATCGTCGACGGCCAGGGCCAACCGGTCCCGCGCGGCGTCGCCGGCGAGTTGTGGATCGGCGGTGAAACGGTGGCACGTGGGTATCTGACGTCAGGGACAGAACGTTCCGAGCGGTTCCTGCCCGATCCTTGGGGCAACCGACCCGGCGCGCGACTGTACCGCTCCGGCGACCTCGTCCGACAGCTGCCGGACGGCACGATCGAGTTCCTCGGCCGGCTCGATCGGCAGGTCAAGATTCGTGGCTTTCGCGTCGAGCTGGCCGAGATAGAGGCCGTGCTGCGGGGGCACGCCGAAGTCGTCGCGAGTTTGGTGGTCGAGGCCGGCGAGTCCGGCAGCGCCCATCTCGTCGCCTACGTCGTGACCAAGGCCGGCGAGACCGGGAATGCCGAGTGGCTGCGTCCCTACCTGCAGGACAGGCTGCCCGAGTTCATGATCCCGGTGCAGTGCGTCGCTCTTTCGCGGTTTCCCCTCAATGCGGCGGGCAAGATCGATACGGCCATGCTGCCGGATCCCGCCACGATCCGGGCGGCCGCCGACAGTTTCACGGAGCCCCGGACGGCGACCGAGATCGCAGTTGCCGCCATCTTTTCCGATCTTCTCTTCCTCGAGAAGGTCGGCGTCGACGCCGATTTCTTCGAGATCGGCGGCCACTCGCTTCTCGCGACGCGGCTTCTCTCGCGGTTGCGAGGGGCCTTCCCGGTGCAGCTCAGCCTTCGCGCCGTCTTCGAGAATCCGACCGTCGAGGGCCTCAGCGCCGCTATCGAGGCGCGTATGAATCAGCGAGTCGAAGCATGACCATTCCAGACACGCACCGTCACGCACCGGTTTTCCCGCGCATGGAGCGCCGCCCGCAGCGCGTGTCCGGCATCAGCCTTGCCCGCTTCGAGCCGCTCGGTCCCCCGGGTTCGCGCCCGACGATCGCGCGGGCGATGATCCCGAACGTTTCGGCACAGGAGTGGTTCACGGCAAATCGGGCCGAGTTGGAAGCGATGCTCCTGAAGCACGGCGCCTTGCTGCTTCGCGGATTCGCCAAGAACGATGTCGGCGGGTTCGAGAGCTTCGTGGAAGCCAGCGCCGGCCCCCTGATGGAGTACGACAACCGCTCGACCCCGCGCTCACGGGTGGCCGGCCGCGTCTTCACCTCCACCGAATACCCGTCCGACCAGTCGATCCCGCAGCACAACGAGATGTCCTACACGGACAGCTGGCCGAGACGGCTTTGCTTCGGCTGCCTGGTCGCTCCGGCAGTCGGCGGGCAGACGCCGATCGCCGACAGCGCGCGCGTCTTGGCGCGTATCCCTGCACAGGTCCGCGATCGTTTCGAGAGACACGGGGTGATGTACGTGCGCAACTACGGGCATGGCATCGACCTTCCCTGGCAAGAGGTGTTCCAGACGGACGACCCGACGGCGGTCGATCGCTTCTGCTCGGAGCATGGAATAGTCGCCGAATGGTTGCCGCAAGGCCGCCTGCGGACGCGCCAAGTCGCGCAGGCGACGCTCACGCACCCGGCAACGGGCGAGGCGGTCTGGTTCAACCAAGCTCACCTCTTTCACGTCAGCGCCCTGCCCTCCGACATCGCGGATGAACTGATGGCTCAGTTCGCGCCCGATGAGTTGCCGCGGACCGCGCTGTACGGGGACGGCACTCCGATCGACGCGGACGCGCTGCAGGCGGTGCGAGATGCCTACTCTGCGGAGGAGATCGTGTTCGACTGGGAGGAGGGCGACCTTCTCCTGATGGACAATGTGCTGGTCTCGCATGGGCGTCGCCCGTTCTCCGGCGCGCGCCGCATCGTCGTGGGCATGGCATGAGCGGCGAGATCGCCAGCCGCGGCAACGATTTCCATGCCGCTTGGCAGGAGGTTGCCTACGCCTTCGAGAACGTCGCGTTCTTCCGTTCACACATGGAGCAGGCGGGGTTGGCCCCGTCCGATATCCGCAGTCCGGAAGACTTCGCTCTGATCCCGCCCACTCGGAAGCTGGACTACCGGCGCAACTATCCGGTCGGCGTTCTGGCGCGCGGCCACACGCTCGCCGACGCCCATGTCATGCGCTTTCAGAGCTCAGGCACCTCCGGCGAGCGCCTGAGCAGTGCGATCTTCTCCTACGACCTCGCTCGCCGGCAGGCGACCAGCTTCGGCGTGAACCGCCATTTCGACACGCTCTGGCGTCCCGGCGCGCGGCCGCGCATCTGCCGGTATGCGCCGCCGAACTGCTCCGACGTCGAATGCGCAACCGGGCTCTCGACAATGGAGGAGCGCACGTTGTGGGATGGGACGCTGGTGCTCTCGGTGGCTCATGACCTGTTTGCCACTCCGGATCGCCTCGTCATCCAGGCGCTCGACGAAATCGCGGCCTACGACCCCGAGATGCTGGTGGTCGACCCGACACATCTCGCGTTCCTCCTACGCCGCGCAAGAGCTCTCGATCGGCCGGTCGAGACCTCGCGAAAGCTTCATATCGTGTGCGGCTATACGTTGTTGACGCATGTCGCGCGACGGCAGATCCGGTCGTTTTTCGGCCCGACCGTTCCGGTCGGAGATATGCTCGGAATGTCCGAGCTCGGGTATCTCGGCTTCGAATGTCATGCAGGCCAAAGACACATCAACAACATCGACTTCTACGTCGAATTCCTGACAGCGGCCGGACGGGCCGGCCCCCAGGAAGTCGGCGAGCTGGTCGTCACCACGATCAGCGACGGGCTGATGCCGCGGATCCGCTATGCAACCGGCGATCTCTACCGGATCGTCGGCGGCTCATGCCCCTGCGGCAGCGACCTGCCGGTGGTTCAAATGGAAGGGCGGGCGACGCACCTCGTGCAGCGCCAGGACGGATCGGTGCTGACGCCGCGCCAGGTCGACGACGTCGTCGGCAGCGCACCGTTCATCGATGCCTACCGACTCGAGCAAGATGCATCCGGCCGATGCGAGTTCCGCTACGTCCCCAACGCAGCCTTCGCGGCGGCGGATGAAGCCGAGCTGCGCGATCGCCTCCTCGATGCGCTGGACGGCCTCGCTCTCGACGTCACGGCGACCCATTACATCCCCTGCGACAGAAGCGGGAAATTCCAACCATGCGTCTCCTCGCTCTCGGCCGCGACGCGAAACTGAATGGGCGTGTCGGCCCGTTTCGGCAGGATTTCCCGGCGCTGTCCCGCACGCTGGACGGCATGGCCCTGCATTATCTCGACAATGCCGCGACGACCCTCAAGCCGGACAGCGTCATACAGGCGATCGCGGAGCATTATGCCAGCAACGGCGCCAACATACACCGCGGCAAGCACCGCCTGTCCGAGGAGGCTTCGGACGCCTACGAGGCGGCGCGCGTCGTCGTTGCCACCTATCTGAATGCCACGGCGGGTGAAATCGTCTTCGTCAAAAACACGACCGAGGCCCTCAACCTGGTCGCGCATGGGCTCGGGCTCGAGGAAGAGGATGTCGTCGTCGGCTGCCTCGATTCACATCACTCGCAAATCCTTCCCTGGCGGCGTGCCGCGACGTTGCATCTTTGCCGGACGGACCGGGAGGGCCGCGCGGACCTCGACCACTTCGTCGAGCTCCTGCAGATGCGGCCGAAGGTGGTGGCGCTGACGCATTGCTCGAACGTGACGGGCACCGTCCACCCGATCGCCGACATGGTGCGCGAGGTGAGGCGCGCCGGCGACGCATTGATCGTCCTGGATGCGGCCCAGTCGATTCCGCACGAGCGCCTCGACGTGGCTCGCCTGGACGTCGACTTCGTTGCCTTCTCGGCACACAAGATGCTTGGCCCGAGCGGGGTCGGCTGCCTCTTCGGACGCAGCCGTCATCTCGAGAGGTTGAAGCCGCCCGTCTTGGGAGGCGGTACGGTGGACTGGGTCGATGCCGATGGTCACCGCGAACGACGGGTTCCGTATCGGCTCGAGGCGGGTACGCCGCCGATTGCCGATGTCATCGGCTTCGGTGCCGCGATCCGGTACTTGGAGGCGCTCGACCCCTCGGCACGCGCTGAGCACGAGCGCGCATTGACCGACGCCCTGATCGGCGGCGCGATAGCGCGTCCATACTTGAAGCTGATCGGATCGACCCGCGCCGAGGCTCGCCACCCCATCGCGACACTACGTTTCGAGAACAAGGCTTCGGCGGGCGAGGTCGCCCTGATGCTCAGCGACTCGTACGGCTTCATGTGCCGCAGCGGGTATCTCTGCGCGCAGCCCCTGGTCACGGCCTTGGCCGACGTCGAGGTTCTCCGGATCTCCGCCTATCTCTACAACGAAGTCGCGGAGATCGGAGGTCTCTACGAAGCGCTCGACGAGATCGTCCATCGCCTCGGCATCGCGGCATGACGAAGTGAACGGCGAGGAGCGGGCGCGACCTGGGCGCGCCTTCGGCGCGGTCGCGTTCAGGGCGCCGAAGCCCGGATGGCGGCCTTTCGCGACCACGGCGGGCGTGCTCCGGCCGTGGGCCCGCTTGCCGCGATCCAGACTGCCGTCACCACGAAGGGTCCGATTTGCGCGAAGCGCCCCGAGAAACGCCTTTGTCCGGCAATGTCCGGCGCCGCGTCCGAGACGAGCGACGCCTCGAAGGCGCCGCTTGGCCAATCCACGTCGAGCGTGACGTCGGCGAAGTCCAGGAAAGTCCGCGCGATCGGAAAGTATGCCTTGTAGAAGGCCTCCTTGGCCGAGAAGATCAGAGTTCCGAGGCCGTCCCCGGCCTGTGCGGCGCTCGTGAGGCGGCTCCACTCGGCCGGCGTGCAGATTTGGTCGAGCAACTCCGGCGTCACGGAATGACTCTGCTCGAGATCGACGCCGAGCGCGAGCAGTGAAGCGCGGCGCCCGACGTGGGCCAGACACAGGTCGGCGCAGTGGCTGATGGAGCCGACGTAGCCCTCCGGCCAGAGCGGCAGCCGCGCGTCACTGACCGGGATGACGCGCGGAGGACAGCCGAGCTCGGCCAGGGCGAGGCGCGCGAGGGCACGGCCGGTGAGGAACTCGTTCCGCCGCCGCGCGACAGCCTTGGCGACGAAAGCGGCCTCCTCCTCCGCAAAGGCCGCGACCCGCCCGATCGAGCCGCAGGCCGTGGCCGTCGCGGTCGGAGCCACCCGGGAAAGCCAGTGCGCGATCGGATCGGCCGCCCGCCACCGGGTCTCCGAACCTTCCACGCGCCCGCCGCCTTCATCCGGCGAGGCGCCATTCCCACCCGAGCGGGTCACCGTCCAGTATCGCAACACCAGCCGTCTCCAGAACAGAGCGGAGCCGGTCCGCCTCGGCGAAGTCCTTGCGCGCCCGTGCCTCGGCGCGCGCCGCCATGACCGACTCGACCTCGTCTTCCTGCATGGCCGCAGCGGCGGGGCGAATCCGCAGCTCGTCGCGCGACAACGTGCCTAGCCGAAGGCCCAGCACCTCATCCATGCGATCGACGGTCGCCAGGCGCTCGCCAGGATCGATGTCCTCGCGGGCGAGCGCCTCCTCCAGGATCGGAAGAGCTCGCGGCGTCATCAAATCGTCCGCCATCTCGGCATCGAATCTTTCGAGGAGAGCGGCACCGGCTTGAGCCGGGGCGGTCGGGCCGGCGGGCGCGCGCCTCCTCAACCTCTCCAGCGCCATCACGATCCGCTTCAGGCGGCTCAACGCTCCTGCGAGGTTCGCGAAGGTGAACTCCAGCGGCCGGCGGTAATGCGCCTGCAGGCACGCCAGCCTGAAGGCCATCGGATGATAGCCGCGCTCGACCAAGTCGCTCAGAAGGAGCGCGCCGCCCGCCGACTTCGACAGCTTGCCGTCGCGGTCTATGAGGAAATTGTTGTGCATCCAAATATTCGCGCCCGAGCGGCACGAGCACGTATAGGCTTGGTTCTGAGCGATCTCGTTCGGATGATGAATCTCGCGATGGTCGATTCCTCCGGTGTGGATATCGAACGGCTCGCCGAGGTACTTCATGCTCATGACCGAGCATTCCAGGTGCCAGCCGGGCGCGCCGCGGCCCCAAGGGCTGTCCCATTCCATCTGCTTCGCGACGCCGGGCTGCGAAAGGCGCCAGACAGCGAAATCGCCGGGATTGCGCTTGCCCGGAATCTCGTCAATGCGCCCGCGCAGCTCGCCCGTCTCGGCTCGCGCAAGAGACCCATAATCGGGAACGGTCGACGTATCGAAGTAAAGGCCCGAGTCCAGAAGATAACAGTGCGCCGGCACAATCTTGCCGGCGAAAGCGATCATGTCATCGATGTGGTCGGTCGCGAACGGCCATCGTGCGGGCGGCTTGATGTTCAGGCTTGCAATGTCCCGCCAGAACACGTCCGTATAGTATCTCGCTATTTCGAGCGCCGACCGCCCCTCCTGCCTGGACGCTCTTTCGAGCTTGTCGTCACCGGTATCCGCATCGGAGATCAGGTGCCCCACGTCCGTGATGTTGATGATATGCGTGACTGCAAAACCATTGCGAGACAATGTACGACTAAGGGTGTCGGTAAAGATGTAGGCACGCATGTTGCCGATATGTTGATAGCTGTAGACCGTCGGCCCGCAGCTATAGACGTGCGCCACGCCTGGCCGGAGCGGCACGAATTCCTTCATCTTCCGGGTCAGGCTGTCGAAGAGGCGCAATCGGGACGCGGGTGCGTCCGGTTGGATGCGATCCGCGGCTGAGGAATCCATGGATTTGGCCGAATCCATCTTGCTCGTTCGCGGCTGAGGTCTCGGGCGGATCGGCACCCGGCATGGATCGCGCCATGCGGCCGATGTGCTTGCCTCCGACATCACCGTATTCTCCACATGGAGCGGCCGCAAGGTCATGCGCTGTTCAGTACACATGAGACGACGCGCGGAGTCGTCCATCGCCGGCCGCGGCGACACAGCAAGACCGGGCCGAGGCGGCGCAGGCCCGCCATGGCCCGGCTGGCCAACGCCGCCGGCGCCGCCTACAACCGCGCGCCGGCCCGGCCGATTCCCACAAGCCCGCCGGGCACGTCTCCCGCAGACCCCCGCATCTCGATGTCCCCGATCATCTCCATCTCGAATCTCTCGAAGACCTACGCCTCCGGCTTCCAGGCGCTGAGAAACGTCGACCTGGAGATCCGCCGGGGCGAGATCTTCGCGCTGCTCGGGCCGAACGGGGCCGGCAAGACGACCCTGATCAGCATCGTCTGCGGCATCGTCACCGCGACCGCCGGCACGGTGCTGGCGGACGGGCGCGACATCGTCTCCGAGTACCGCGCGACGCGGGCGATGATCGGCCTCGTCCCGCAGGAGCTGACGACCGACGCCTTCGAGACCGTGTGGGCGACGGTCAGCTTCAGCCGCGGGCTGTTCGGGAAGCGCGCCGATCCCGGCCACATCGAGAAGGTGCTCAGGGACCTGTCGCTGTGGGACAAGAAGGACAGCAAGATCATGACGCTTTCCGGCGGCATGAAGCGGCGCGTCATGATCGCCAAGGCGCTGTCGCACGAGCCGCGGATCCTATTCCTTGACGAGCCGACGGCCGGCGTCGACGTCGAGCTCAGGCAGGACATGTGGCGGCTCGTGCGGCGCCTGCGTGACACCGGCGTCACCATCATCCTGACGACCCACTACATCGAGGAGGCCGAGGAGATGGCGGACCGCGTCGGGGTGATCAGCAAGGGCGAGATCATCCTCGTCGAGGACAGGGCCGAGCTCATGCGCAAGCTCGGCAGGAAGCAGCTGGTCCTGCACCTGCAGAGCCCCCTGCGGGCAGTCCCCGAGGCGCTGGCAAGCCACGGCCTGGAGCTCGCCGCCGACGGCACCGAGCTGACCTACACCTACGACACCCGGGGCGAGCGCACCGGCATCACCGCGCTCCTTGACGACCTCGGCCGGGCCGGCATCGGCTTCAACGACCTGCGCACCGAGCAGAGCTCGCTCGAGGACATCTTCGTGAGCCTCGTGAGGGGACGCCGATGAACCTCCAGGCGGTGCGCGCGATCTATCTCTTCGAGATGGCCCGCACCTGGCGCACGCTGCTGCAGAGCATCGTCTCGCCGGTGATCTCGACGTCCCTGTACTTCGTCGTCTTCGGCGCGGCGGTCGGATCGCGCATCACCGACGTCGACGGGGTGAGCTACGGCGCCTTCATCGTCCCCGGGCTGATCATGCTGTCGCTCCTGACGCAGAGCATCGCCAACGCGTCGTTCGGGATCTACTTCCCGCGCTTCACGGGCACGATCTACGAGCTGCTATCGGCTCCGGTCTCGTATATCGAGATCGTCCTGAGCTACGTCGGGGCGGCGGCGACGAAGTCCGTCATCCTCGGCCTCATCATCCTGGCGACGGCGGCGCTGTTCGTGCCGCTGAGGATCGAGCACCCGGTGTGGATGGTCCTGTTCCTGGTGCTGACCGCGGTCACGTTCAGCCTGTTCGGCTTCATCATCGGGATCTGGGCCGACGGCTTCGAGAAGCTGCAGCTCGTTCCGCTTCTCATCGTGACGCCGCTGACCTTCCTCGGCGGCAGCTTCTACTCCATCGACATGCTGCCGCCGTTCTGGCGCACCGTGACGCTGTTCAACCCGGTCGTGTACCTGATCAGCGGCTTCCGCTGGAGCTTCTACGGCATCGCGGACGTCGCCGTCGGCTTGAGCCTCGCCATGACCCTGGCGTTCCTCGCCGCCTGCCTCGCGATCGTGGCCTGGATGTTCAGGACCGGCTACCGGCTGAAGAACTAGGGCGCCGGAGCTCGCCGGCCGCGCCGGTCAGCGCACCCCGAGCTTCGCAAGCTCGACCTTGGCCCGAAGCTCGATGTGGGACAAAAGGTCGTCGAGACGCGGGTCGTCGGTGACGTCGCGGCGCTCGGCGAGCGTCTGAGCGACCTGTTGCAGGTCCGCGGTCGGGACGCGGTTCGAGAGCAGCGCGCATTTCAAGCGGTCGAGGGCGTCGAGGAGGTCGTGGCCGCGGCGCACGGAGCGGCGGCGGCGCTCGGCCGGATCGCCCTCGCCCTGCACGGCAAGGAGCGCATCGACGGTCGCGAGCGGCGCCGCGGCGGTCGCCCCGGACGTCTTCGCGGCAGCGGGCTCGGCCGAAAGCGTAAAGCCCCGGGCGCCCGGGCGGCGCTGGAGCGCGCCCGCGCCGAGCGCCGCCGGAGAAGGCTTCGGGTCGATCCGCATGGGGCCGACTGTCGGCCGCCATGGTTAACGCGGCGTAAAGGCCCGGGCAGTTCTTGCCGGGCGGCGGCCCGGCCCGGCACCCCGGGACCGCCCCGGCTCGCCGCGCCTGCCGCAAACGTCATATCCCCCAATCACTTAGCCCATCCGTCCATCTGGCACGCGGCTCGCAACGGGCCCAGGCGGATGGGGATGACGATGCGCGCTTTCAAAAGGCTCCTGCGGTTCTTCGTCGTGCGCGCGGCGTGCGCGGCGCTCGCCCTGCCGGCGCCGGCGCTCGCGCTGTCGCGCATCAAGGATCTCGCCGGCGTCGAAGGCGTGCGTCAGAACCAGCTCGTCGGCTACGGTCTCGTCGTCGGCCTCAACGGCACCGGCGACACCCTCAACAATGCGCCCTTCACCAAGCAGTCGCTCCAGGCGATGCTCGAGCGCCTCGGCGTCAACACCCGGGGCACGACGCTGCGCACCGCAAACGTCGCGGCCGTGATGGTGACGGCGAACCTGCCGGCCTTCTCGACGCAGGGGACGCGCCTCGACGTCACCGTCTCGGCCCTCGGCGACGCGAAATCGCTCCAGGGCGGCACCCTCCTCGTCACGCCGCTCCTCGGCGCCGACGGCGAAGTCTACGCGGTAGCCCAAGGGTCGGTCGCGATCGCCGGGTTCCAGGCCGAGGGCGACGCCGCCAAGATCACCCGCGGCGTGCCGACGGTCGGGCGCATCTCGAACGGGGCGCTGATCGAGCGCGAGGTCGAGTTCCGGCTCAACGCCCAGAAGGCGCTGCGCCTCGCGCTGCGCAACCCCGACCTCACCACGGCAAAGCGCATCGCCGCCGCGATCAACGACTTTTTGGGCGCCGACACCGCCGAGCCGACCGACCCCTCGACGGTGCACATCCAGATCCCGGCGAAGTATCGCGGCAACATGATCCAGCTCCTGACCGAGGTCGAGCAGCTGAAGGTCGAGCCCGACCAGACCGCCAAGATCGTGATCGACGAGCGCTCCGGCATCATCGTCATGGGCAAGGACGTGCGGGTCTCGACCGTCGCGGTCGCCCAAGGGAACCTCACGGTCACGATCTCCGAGCAGCCGCAGGTCAGCCAGCCGAACCCGCTGTCCAACGGCGAGACCCGGACCGTGCCGCGCACCGGGGTCAAGGTCGACACCGGCGACTCGAACAAGCTCGCGGTGGTGCGCGAGGGCGTGACGCTGCGCGAGCTCGTCGACGGCCTCAACGCGCTCGGCATCGGTCCGCGCGACCTCATCTCCATCCTCCAGGCCATCAAGGCTTCGGGCGCGCTGCAGGCCGACATCGAGGTGATGTGATGGCGGCTTCCCTCTCCGCGCTCGCCCACAGCCTCGCGAAGCCGCACGGCCGCAAGCCGGACGCGTCGATCGCGTCGGCGCTCGACCCCGCGGCAAAGAAGAAGGCGCTCAAGACCGCGCAGGACTTCGAGGCGATGTTCCTCGAGCAGACGCTCGACCGGGTCTTCGCCTCGAGCGGCACCGAGGGGCCGCTCGGCGACAACGGCACCGGCGGCGCGGTCTACCGCTCGATGCTGGTCAAGGAATACGCCGGCTCGATCGTGAAGTCGGGCGGCGTCGGCATCGCGGGCCAGATCTACCGCGAGATGCTGAAGCTGCAGGAGGCCGCCCAAGGAGCCCGCCATGCAAAAGGCGCCTGAGCGCGTGACGAGCCGGGCCGACGCCGAGACCCTCGTCGCGGGCGCGCTCGCGGCGATGCGCGACCTCGAGGCGGCGCTCAAGGAGGAGACCGCGCTCGTGCGCGTCGGCCGCATCCGCGACGGGCTCGCCCCGGAGGCGAGGAAGGGCGAGCTTGCGGCCGGCTACATGCGCGTCCTCGAGGCCGTGAAGGCGAACGCGGTGGCGCTCGCCCGCTTCGCGCCGGACGCGGTCGAGAGGCTGAAAAGCGCGCACGCCGGCTTTTCCCGCACGGTCGAGGACAACCGGATCGTGCTCGCGACCGCCCGCGCGGTCTCGGAAGGGCTCGTCAGGAGCCTCTCGGACGAGGTCGCCCGGGCCTCGCGCCCGGCGACCTATGCGCCGGCGGGGCCGGCCCGTGGAGCTCGCGCCGAGCCGCTCGTCGTGTCGCGGAGCCTTTGAGCTGTCTCGAAACGACTCAAACCCGCGCGGCGCGGGTTAACTATGTCTTGAAACCCCGGATTCAGGTCTTCGCGCTAGACCATGCCCATGCGGTCGAAAGACTGCTCTGGCGTGGGAGCCTGCCATGGATACGGGCGGCATCGCGAAAACCCCCGCCGTGACGGCCCCGACAGCGCCGCCACGGGCGGACGTTCTGCATGCGACGGGCGCTGTGAAGACCGAGCTTGCCCCGGACGCGGCCGTGCAGCAGGTCGGCGAGGGCAAGGCCGTCGTCTTCGATCCGGCCCGTGCCGCCCCCGGCGCGGCGCTCGACGCGGTTCTGTCCGAGTTCATCAAGCAGAACGTCGAGATCGATCCGAAGACCCGCGAGGTCATCTTCCAGGTCGTCGACCGGGAGAGCGGCCGGGTCATCCGCCAGACCCCGGACGAGGCCACCTTGCGCCTGCGCGCCTACGTCCGCGAGATGCGCGCCGCCAGCGAGGCGCGCGCCGGGCAGACGCTCGTCGAGAAGCTCGCCTGAACGCCCCATTCCGTCTCACGCGGATGTAGGGCCCGCCCTTCGGCGGGCCTTCGTCGTTCCGACGCCGGCGCGGCGCGGTAGCGATCCCTTAACCATGTTCGCCAAGCCCCTCGCGTCTTTACCGCTTTTTAGACCGCGAAGCTGGAATGTCGCCATGAGCCCGACCAGGACGGCCGGGCCGAGCCGAACGCTCACCGACCAGAAGGGGTCTCATTATGGCTAACAACATTGTGCTCTCGAGCGCGATCCGCTCGAGCCTCCTCACGCTCCAGAACACGGCCGACCTGCAGTCCCGCGTCCAGGAGCGCCTGGCGACCGGCCGCAAGGTCAACTCCGCCCTCGACAATCCGACGAACTTCTTCACCGCGGCGAGCCTCAACCGGCGCGGCAACGACCTCTCGGCGCTCCTCGACGGCATGTCGAACGGCATCAAGACCCTCGAGGCCGCCGACAACGCCATGAAGTCGATCACCCGCACCGTCGAGACGATGCAGGCGAACATCCGCGCGGCCCGGCAGGACAAGTCGTTCAAGGGCGTGTCCTACTCGATCGATGGGACGACGATCGGCACCGCCACGGCCAAGAACCTGACCTTCTCGGGCGGCGCCGTCGGCGCGACCCCGGTCAACGTCGGCGTGAACACGGCGACTGTCAGCGCCACCCTCGGCGGCACCGTCGCGGTCGCCAACGACGCGGCGCTCCAGGCCTTTGCCGGCGACACCATCACGATCACGGCCGGCAGCAACACCGTGAGCTACGCCATCACCGGTACCTCGACGAAGGCTCAGCTCACGGCGGCGCTCACCGCCAACGGCTTCACCGCCGCCTTCGACGGTAACAACAAGCTTGCGGTCTCCCGCGCCGACGGCTCGAACTTCACGGTCGCGGGCGCTGGCGGCGTCAGCCTCGGCTTCGCAGTCGGCACGGGCGACACCTCGACCGACGGCGTCGTCGGCTCGGTCAAGAGCGTCGACACCCTGGTCTCCGACATCAACACCGCGCTTTCCGGCAAGGTGCGGGCCTCGAACGACGGCGGCAAGCTGAGGATCGAGAACCTCTCGACCGACGACCTCACCCTCGTCGGCGCGACCGCGGCCGCCGTCAACGGCGGCACGGGCAACGCCAACACCACCAAGGTCGGCGGCAACGACGTCCGTAAGAACCTGATCACGCAGTTCAACGACCTGCGCGGCCAGCTCGACAAGCTCGCGAGCGACGCGAGCTACAACGGCATCAACCTGCTCAAGGCCGACAAGCTGAAGATCACCTTCAACGAGACCGGCACGAGCAGCATCGAGGTGCAGGCCAAGAACACGGCCGGCACGGTGCGCGGCATCTCGACGGAGTCGACCTCGCTCGACATCGCGGTCGCCGACGGCACCGAGTTCTCGGACGACACGAAGCTCGACGCCCGCCTCGACAAGCTCTCCGACGCGCTGACGGTCCTGCAGACCCAGTCCTCGTCGTTCGGCGCGAGCCTCGCGACGGTGCAGATCCGGCAGGAGTTCACGAAGTCGATGATCGGCACGCTCCAGGGCGGCGCCGACAACCTGACGCTCGCCGACTCGAACGAGGAGGGCGCGAACCTCCTCGCCCTCAACACCCGCCAGCAGCTCGCCCAGACGGCCCTCTCGCTTGCGAGCCAGGCCTCGCAGGCGGTGCTGCGCCTGTTCTAACCGAACGTCTCGGCCAAGAAGACGGAACGGCGGGGCCAGTCCCCGCCGTTTCCTTTTTAGGGCCGGCCCAGGATCGCACGAGACGGAATTTACCCTTCATTAGCATTAACAAAGCATGATCCCGGGAACGGCGGGACTGATTGCGGCCCGCGGTCCAGGATGGGATCGTCTCCATGTCGAACGGCATCGTGTTGTCATCGAGCATCCGCTCGAGCCTTCTCACGCTCCAGAACACGGCCGAGACGCAGACCAAGGTCCAGGAGCGCCTGGCGACCGGCCGCAAGGTCAACTCCGCCCTCGACAACCCGACGAACTTCTTCACCGCGGCGGGCCTCAACCGGCGTGCCTCGGACCTCGGCGGGCTCCTCGACGCCATGGCGAACGGGGTCAAGACCCTCGAGGCCGCCGACAGCGGCATGAAGTCGATCACCAAGGTGGTCGAGACCATGCGGGCCTACGTGCAGCAGGCCCGGCAGGACAAGTCGTTCAAGGGCGTGTCGTACACGGTTGACGGGACGGCGATCGGCACCGCCTCGGTCAAGAACCTGTCGTTCTCGGGCGGCACCGCCGGTGCGACCCCGGTCAACGTCGCCCTCAACACCGCGACCGTCAACGCCACGCTCACAGGCTCGGGCGGCTTCGCCGCCGCCGGCTCGACCGTCGGCGGCTCGCCGGCCGCGATCACGATCCAGGCCACCGGCCTCAACGGCGGCACCGCGGTCAGCGTCGGCACGATCGTCGCCGGCGACACCATCGCGACCGCGCTGACCAAGATCAACGCCGCCCTCGACGCGGCGACCGGCGGCGACGGCGGCATCACGGCGACCGACAACGGCAGCGGCCAGATCCTGCTCACCAGCACCTCGGGCAACAACGTCACCCTCGCCGGCGACAATGCTACCCTGACGGCGCTCGGCTTTGCCGGCGGCAACCGGGCCTCGACCAACGGCGTCGTCGGCGCGGTGAAGAGCGTCGACACCCTCGTCACCGACATCAACACCGCGCTCTCCGGCAAGGTCAGGGCCTCGAACGACGGCGGCAAGCTTCGAATCGAGAACCTCTCGACCGACGACCTCTCGGTGGTCGGCGCGACGGCCTCGACCGTCAACGGCGGCACCGGCGGCCTCAACACCACGACGGTCGGCGGCAACGACGTCCGCAAGAACCTGATCACCCAGTTCAACGACCTGCGCGGCCAGCTCGACAAGCTCGCCGCCGACTCCGGGTTCAACGGCGTCAACCTCCTGCGGGCCGACAAGCTCAAGGTCGTGTTCAACGAGGGCGGCACGAGCGTCCTCGACATCCAGGCCAAGGACACCGCCGGGAACGTCCGCGGCATCTCGACGGACCCGACCTCGCTCGACATCGGAATCGCCGACAGCACCGAGTTCTCGGACGACTCGAAGCTCGACACCCGCCTCGACAAGCTCGGCGACGCGCTCACGGTCATCCAGACCCAGGCGACCGCCTTCGGCTCGAGCCTCGCGACGGTGCAGATCCGGCAGGAGTTCACGAAGTCGATGATCAACACGCTCCAGACCGGGGCCGACAACCTGACGCTTGCCGACACCAACGAGGAAGGCGCGAACCTCCTCGCCCTCAACACCCGCCAGCAGCTGTCTCAGACCGCCCTCTCGCTCGCGGCGCAGGCCTCGCAAGCCGTGCTGCGGCTGTTCGGCTGACGGCGGCGAAGGACGCGGGAGAAGCGCCATGACCCTGAAGGTCGAGCTCAAGCCCGGCGAGCGGATCATCGTCGGCACCGCCGTCATCCGCAACGGCGAGGCCCGCGCGCGCTTCCACATCGAGGGCGAGGCGCCGATCCTGCGCGAGAAGGACATCCTGACGCCCGCGACCGCGGACAGCCCGGCGAAGAAGATCTATCTCGCCGTGCAGCTCATGTACCTCTCGGGCGACCTC
>DASVPW010000016.1:0-8385 GCA_036389455.1 Beijerinckiaceae bacterium | reverse complement strand
GAGCTCACCGAGGCGCTGGAGCAGCAGACCGCGACGTCGGAGGTGCTGCAGGCGATCAGCCGCTCGACCTTCGATCTCGACGCCGTGCTGGAGACCCTCGTGCAATCGGCCGCGCGGCTCTGCGAGGCCGATATCAGCACGATCACCAGGCAGAAGGACGGCGTCTATTACCGCGGCGCCCTCCACGGCTTCCCGCCGGATTTCGCCGAGAGGATACGCAGCGTTCCCGTCGAGCTCACGAGAGGAAACGTGACCGGGAGGGCCTTGCTCGAGGGCGCCGTCGTTCATATCGAAGACGTCAAGACTGATCCGGAGTATACCTGGGTGGAAGCCCAAGAAGCGGGCCAGTTCCGCACGGTCCTGGGCGTGCCCCTCCTTCGGCAGGGCACGCCGATCGGCGCCATGGCCTTGGCACGACGGGCCATGCGACCCTTCACCGAAAGGCAGATCGAGCTCGTCAAGACATTCGCCGATCAGGCCGTCATCGCAATCGAGAACGCGCGGCTGTTCGAGGAGGTGCAGGCCCGCACCGCCGAGCTCGCCCGCTCGGTCGGCGAGCTCCAGGCCCTCGGCGAGGTCAGCCAGGCGGTCAACTCGACCCTCGATCTCCAGACCGTGCTCGACACCATCGTGGCGAAGGCGGTGCAGCTCTCCGGCACCGACGCCGGCGCCATCTACGTCTTCAGCAAGCTGCGCCAGAAGTTCCGCCTGCGCTCGACCTACGGCATGAGCGCGGAGCTGATCGACGCCATCGGGCGCCAGCACATTCATATCGGGGAGAGCTACATCGGACGGGCGGCGCAGCAGCGCGAGCCCGTGCAGGTGGCGGATTTGAGGGACGAGCCGCCGAGCCCGGTCCAGGATATCGTCCTGAAGGCTGGCTACCGCGCGCTCCTGGTCGTGCCGCTGTTGCGGCCTGGGCGCGTGGTCGGCGCGCTCGTGGTGCGCCGCCGGACGCCGGGCGAGTTCCCGCGACCGACCCTGGAGCTCCTGCAGACCTTCGCGGCGCAGTCGGTGCTGGCGATCCAGAACGCGCGCCTGTTCAGCGAGATCGAGGAGAAGAGCCGCGAGATCGAGATCGCGAGCCGCCACAAGTCGCAGTTCCTCGCCAACATGAGCCACGAGCTGAGGACGCCGATGAACGCCGTCCTCGGCTTCACCGAGATGATGGCCGACGGGCTCTACGGCCAGCTGCCGGAGAAGGCGCTGAAGGCGCTCGAGCGGGTGCAGGCCAACGGCAAACACCTCCTCGGCCTCATCAACGACGTGCTCGACCTCTCGAAGATCGAGGCCGGCCAGCTCACGCTCGCGCTTGACGACTACTCGGTCGGGCAGGTGGTGCAGACCGTGCTCTCGGGAACGGAGTCGCTCGCCAAGGCCAAGGGCCTTGCGCTCACCGCGAGCGTCGCGGAGGGGCTGCCGCTCGGGCGCGGCGACGAGCGCCGGCTGACCCAGGTGCTGCTCAACCTCGTCGGCAACGCGATCAAGTTCACCGACCGGGGCTCGGTCGAGATCCGGGCCGGCGCCGTCGATGGGTTCTTCGACGTCCGCGTGCGCGACACCGGGCCCGGCATCGCCCCCGAGGACCAGAAGCGCATCTTCGAGGAGTTCCAGCAGGTCGACAGCAGCTCGACGCGCCAGAAGGGCGGCACCGGGCTCGGCCTCGCGATCTCGAAGCGCATCGTCGAGATGCACGGCGGCACGCTGACCGTCGATTCGGTGCTCGGCGAGGGCTCGACGTTCAAGATCGTCATGCCGGTTCGCGCCGAGGAGCGCAAGGAGGCGGCGGAATGAAGCGCATCCTGATGATCGAGGACACGGAGGACAACCGGCAGATCGTCCGCGACCTCATCGACAGCGTCGGCTACGAGCTCCTCGAAGCCCACGACGGCGCCGCCGGCCTCGCCATGGCGGCCGAGCACAAGCCCGACCTGATCCTGATGGACATCCAGCTTCCGGTGCTCGACGGCTACGAGACGACGCGGCGGATCAAGGCCGACCCCGCGCTGAGGCACATCCCGATCATCGCCGTGACCTCCTACGCCCTGTCGGGCGACGAGGCCAAGACCAAGGCGGCCGGCTGCGACGGCTACGTGGCGAAGCCCTTCAGCCCGCGCCAGCTCCTCGCCAAGATCAATGAGTTCCTGCCCTAGACGGTGGATGGAAGCCGGTGCGCGAGCCTCCCCTCATCCTGGCCGTCGACGACACGCCGGAGAACCTCGAGATCCTGCAGGTCCGGCTCGAAGCGAACGGCTACGAGGTCGTGACCGCGTCGGACGGCGAGGAGGGGCTCGAGCGGGCCCGCGCGCTCGAGCCCGACCTCATCCTCCTCGACATCATGATGCCGAAGCTCGACGGCATCGCGGTGGTGCGCCTGCTGAAGGAGGAGCCGCGGCTGAAGACGATCCCGGTGATCCTGGTCACGGCGAAGGCCGACACCCGCGACGTGGTCCAGGGCCTCGACGCCGGCGCCGACGACTACCTCACGAAGCCCTTCGAGCACGCGGCGCTCCTCGCGCGGGTGCGCTCCGGGCTCCGCCAGAAGGCCCTGCACGACACGGTGCAGGACCAGGCGCGCCAGCTCGCCGAGTGGAACACGGCCCTGGAGGAGCGCGTCGCCGAGCAGGTCGACCAGATCGAGCGCATCGGGCGCCTGCGGCGCTTCCTGCCGCCGCAGGTCGCGGATCTCATCGTGTCCTCCGCCGACCACGAGGCGATGCTCGGCAGCCACCGCCAGGAAGTCACCGTGGTCTTCTGCGACCTGCGCGGCTTCACGGCCTTTTCCGAGAAGGCCGAGCCGGATGCCGTGATGGCGGTCCTCGCCGAGTATCACGCGGCCCTGGGCGAGCTGATCCTCGCCTACGAGGGAACGCTCGAACGCTTTCTCGGGGACGGGCTCCTGGTCCTCTTCAACGACCCGATCCCCTGTCCGGACCACCCCGAGCGCGCCGTGCGCATGGCGCTCGACATGCAGGCCCGGGTCGGAGCCCTCGCCGAGGGGTGGTGCCGGTCCGGCTACCAGCTCGGCTTCGGCATCGGCATCGCGCAAGGCGAGGCGACGCTCGGCCGGATCGGCTTCGACCGGCGGCTCGACTACGCCGCGATCGGGCGCATCCCGAACCTCGCCTCCCGCCTGTGCTCGCAGGCCAAGGCCGGGCAGGTGCTCGTGAGCGAGCGGGTGTTCCTGTCGGTCGAGCCTCTGGTCGAGGCGGACCATGCCGGCCAGTTCGCCCTCAAAGGCATCGCCGAGCCGGTTCCGGTGTTCGAGATCAGGGCTTGGCGGCAGGATCCCGCCGTTCCGGACGAAGCCAGGGTCCAGGCCGCCGGAAGCCCGTGAGCTACGCGGCCGCCGGCTCCCGCAGGAGATCCTCCAGGTCGAGGCGGCGCGTGTGCATGGCGAGGCAGCCGTCCGCGTCGCGCGGCCAGGCCGCTTCGGGGCGGTCCCAGTAGAGCTCGACCCCGTTCTGGTCCGGATCGCGCAGATAGAGCGCTTCGCTGACGCCGTGGTCGCTCGCGCCGTCGAGGGGAATGCCGGCCGCCGTGAGGCGGCGGAGCGCGTCGGCGAGCGCCGCGCGGCTCGGGTAGAGGACAGCGAGGTGGAACAGGCCCGTCGTGCCGGGCGGCGGCGGCGGGCCGCCGTGGCTCTCCCAGGTGTTGAGGCCGATGTGGTGGTGGTAGCCGCCGGCCGAGACGAAGGCGGCGTCGGCGCCGTAGCGCTGCATCAGCGCAAACCCGAGCACGCCGCAGTAGAAGCCGAGCGCCCGCTCGATGTCGGCCACCTTGAGATGCACGTGGCCGATCCTGGCGCCGGGGCCGATCGGGCGCGGCGGCTCGGCGAGGGGCTTCAGGGGATCGCTCATGGCTCTCCTCGGGTTGCCGGGATCACGGGCGCACGGCCGGCGTCTCGATCGTCATGTCGGCGGCCCGGGCCGCCAAGTAAAGCTCGAGGTCGACGTATTCCGGCGCGCCGTAGGGGTAGGCCTCGGCCCGCATGCCGACGAGGCAGTTGCGGAGGCGGCGCTGGAGCGAGCCGAGGCCCTGCCATTCGAGCCGGTAGAGCGGATAGCCGGTCGGATGCGCCTGCGGGATCGGAGCGGCGGCGAGCCGCCGGCCCGAATTGTCGTCGTGGCAGAGCGCGCAGGAGAGGTTGAGCTGGCCCTGGCGCGTCTCGTAGAGGGCGCGGCCGCGCTCGCGGAAGGGGGCGAGCCGCTCGTCCCGCGGCGGCGCGATCCGCAGCCCGCGGGACTGGTGCGCCACGTAGGCCGTGACCGCCAGGAGCTCCTGGCTCTCGTAGGGGAGCGGCTTCGCGCCCTGGCGCTCGCTCCGGCACGCGTTGATGCGCTGCTCGAGGTTGATCGGCCGCCCCGCCTCCTCGTCGAAGGCGGGATAGCGCGCCGCGACGCCGCGCATGGAGACCTTGGCGTCGCCGTGGCAGTCGGCGCAGGCGCGCTCCGAAGGACCCGCCTTCCTGTTCCACAGGGCCTCGCCCTCGCGCACCCAGAGCATGCCGGGATTGGCGGTGTCGTCCCGCTGCATCTCCTGGGTCTCGCGGCTCATGAAGTCGAAGCCGGAGCGGCGCTCGCCCGCAGGGATTTCGGCCGAGGCCGCGGCGCCGACGAGGAGAAGGGCCGCAAGGCCCGCCGCCGCGCGCTGTCCCGACCGGAGACCTCTGCGGAAGTGTGCACTGTCTTCCCCGGCGAGCCGAAGCGGAGCGGAAGCGAGGGAAGGGGATCCAAACCCCCGGCGTCGCCTGGGTCCCCTTCCCGGGCCGCTGCGCGGCCCGCCGGGGACGACAGTGGGTTTCGAAGAGGCCTCCGACCGGCTCATGCCACCGCGATCTTCACCGTCTCGGTCTGGGCTTTCCCGGCGTCGTCGGTCCAGGTGAACACGAGCTCGCCGCTCTCCGTCGCGACCGTGAAGAACGAGATGAAGGGGTTCGCGGCGATCGCCGGAAAGAGGTCGGCCGAGAAGATTTCTTCCCCGTTGTAGGCGCAGGTGAAGCGGGAGATGATGTCGCGCGGGATTTCTTCCCCACTGACGCCGCGCCGGTAGCCGGTCTCCATCGGATGGCGCACGAGGGTCTTGATCTCGAACGGCTCGCCGCGCCGGACCTCCTTCGGGACGTTGATGAGGGCGCCGGCCATCTCTCAGTCCTCCAGGCAGGCCGCGAGCGTCACGATCACGTCGGCCGAATCCTGCCAGAACGAGCCGTCGCTCATCTGCGCTACCGCGACGAGCTTCTGGGACGTCGCGAGGCGGATGCGGGTCTGCACCTGCGCCTTGCCGGAGCGAGGGCTCAAGTGGAACACGGCGACGTTCGCCTGCGGGTTCTTCTCGTTGAACACCGCGATCGCCTTCACGTGGTCGGCCGCCGTCATCGGGCTCTCGACCGAGACCGTGAGCGTCACGGAGTTGCCGTTCTCGACCAGCGGCGGGATGTCGAGCTTGACCCGGCCCTCGCGCGCCGCGGCCTCGCCGACGAACTCGCGGATCGCCGCCTCCATGCCGGCCGGCGCCGCGGCCCGGGCGGGGCGGACCGCCGCGACCGAGAGGAGGCTCGCGGCCGGGATCGCCGCGCCGGCGGCGAGGAGGCTGCGCCGGGTCGGGTGTCGATTCATCGTTCCTCGCTCCCTAGTCGCGCAGGGTCATGAGATACGCGACCACGTCCTCGATCTGCTCCGCGGTCAACACCGGCTTGCCCCGAAAGTTCGCGGCGACGCGGGAAAGACCCTCGACCCGGTAGTAGGGCGGCATGATCGTGGCGGGGTTCAGGCGGGCGGCGTCGACGATGCGCAGCCGCAGCTGCCCCTCGGTCGAGCGCGAGCCCGCGCCCGAAAGGCTCGGGGCGAGGTCGCCCTGGAAGCGCTCCTCCGGGAACGGGCCGGAATGGCACAGGATGCACAGGCCGACCTGCCGGTTCGCCACGATGGCGCGCCCGCGGGCGGGATCGCCCGGGGCGCCGGTCAGGCTCTGCGGGATCGCATCGTCCACGACCCTGAAGGGGCGAAGCTGTGCCTGCGCCGCGCCCGGGACCGCCGTCGCGAGGAGGCCGGCGAGGATCGCGGCGGCGCGCATCGATCTTACCCGAAGACCTCGGCCGTGATGGTCTTGAACCAGGCTTCGGCGTAGGCCGCCTCGGCGTTGCGGAACGAGCGCGGCGCATCGGCCGGGCTCACGCCGCCGGCGCCCTCCACGTCCGTCAAGACGCCGTTCACCGGCCGGTACACGCCCGCGACCGAGATGCCGTAGTCCGGCGCGACGAGACTGTAGCAGGTGTTGATGAGCCTCGGCTCGGCGGGCTTGCCGCCGTTGAGGAGGGCCGCGACGGCGGCGGCGCAGACCTTGCCGTGGGCGTTCGCCGTGAACGCCGACTTCGGCATGCCGCCCGCGATGGTGGCGTCGCCGACGACATGGATGTTCGGCTGGAGCTTCGATTCGAAGGTCGCGGGGTCGATCGGGCACCAGCCCGAGCGATCGGCGACGCCGGCCGCCTCGGCGATGCGCCCGGCACGCTGCGGCGGGATCACGTTCGCGACCGCGGCCTCGTGCCGGCCGAAGTCGGTCACGAAGGTCTTCGTCGCCGGCTCGACCGCCGTGACCTTGCCGCCGTTCGACAGCGAGACCCATTCGAGGTTCGGGTAGAGCTCCTTCCAGGCCGCCTGGAACAGGCGCTGCTTGGAGAAGGCGTCCTTGGCGTCGAGGACGATGAGCTTCGCGCGCGGCTTCTTCGTCTTGAGGTAGTGCGCGATGAGGCTCGCGCGCTCGTAGGGGCCGGGCGGGCAGCGGAAGGGATTGGCGGGCGCCGACATGACGACCGTGCCGCCGTCCTCCATCGCCTCGAGCTGGCGGCGCAACAAAAGAGTCTGCTCGCCGGCCTTCCAGGCGTGCGGCATCGCCTCGGCGGCAGCCTCGGTGTAGCCGGGGAGCGCGTCGAAGCGGATGTCGATGCCGGGCGAGAGGACGAGACGGTCGTAAGGGAGGCGCGTGCCGTCGGCGAGGGTGACGGCGCGCCCCTGCGCGTCGACGCCCGTCGCGGCCTTGATGACGACCTCGACGCCGTCCTTTCTCACCGCGTCATAACCGAACTGCTGCTCCGAGAGGTCGCGCAGGCCCGCGATCACGCCGTTGCTGAACGGGCAGGCCGTGAAGGTGGGACTCGCCTCGACGAGGGTGACGGCGGCATTCGGCAGATGCCGCTTGACCTCGCGAGCGCAGGTCGCGCCGCCGAAGCCGCCGCCCACCACGACGACTCGGGGCGCCGCCTGGCCGAAGCCCGGACGGGGCAGGAGCGGGGCCGCGGCGGCGGCGCCGAAGCCCTTGAGAATGCTGCGGCGATTGAGGCGCGTACCGTTATGGAGGGCCACCACAAACCTCCTCATGCTGAGGTGCGAGCGAAGCGAGCCTCGAAGCACGCACCGACGGTTGGGCGCTGCATTGGGGGAGGTACGTCCTTCGAGGCTCGGCCCTCGGCCTCGCACCTCAGGATGAGGACGTGGGAGTATGGCCCCAGCATACTCGATCCCTACTTCTGCGCCGAAAGCCAGGCCGCGATGGCCTGGGTCTCGTCGTCCGAAAAGCCCTTGGCGATGCGATCCATCACGGTCGCAGGCCGCGCACCCGAACGGAACTCGTGCATCGCCTGGACGATCTCCTTCGCGTCGCGCCCGCGGATCGGCGGGACGGGAGAGCCGAGTTGCGCCGGGGCATGGCAGCCGGAGCAGGCCGCAGCTCCCGGCGGCGCGAGCGATTGCGCCGCCGCCGGGGCTGCGAGGCCCATGCAGAAAACCGCGAGGATCGCGTGCTTCGCCTTCATGGAGGCGTTCCCTTGAGAGGGAGGCACGGCGGCCTTTCGAGCCGCCGCGCGTTTCAAGAAAAACTCACGCCTTGCCGAGGTCGTGGTTCTTGAGCGGCAGGTTGCGGACGCGCTTGCCGGTCGCCGCGAAGATCGCGTTGAGCACGGCCGGCGCTGCGACCGCGATCGTCGGCTCGCCGACGCCGCCCCAGAACCCGCCGGACGGGATCGCCCGGGTCTCGACCGCGGGCATCTCGTCCATGCGCAGCACCGGGTAGGTGTCGAAGTTCTCCTCGACGATGCGCCCGCCTTTGACGGTGCACTCGCCATAAAGGGCAGCCGAGAGACCGTAGACGAAGGAGCCCTCGACCTGCCTGGCCACCTGCTCGGGGTTGACCACGTGGCCGGGGTCCGTCGAGGCGACGATGCGGTGGATCTTGAGCTTGCCGCCCTCGACCGAGACCTCGGCCGCGCCCGCCACGTAGCTGCCGAAGCCCATGGTCTGGGCGAGGCCGCGGAAGATGCCCTTGGGCGCGGGCGTCCCCCAGCCGATGCCCTCGGCGACGGAATTCAGCACGGCGAGGTGCTTCGGG
>DASVPW010000015.1:0-29015 GCA_036389455.1 Beijerinckiaceae bacterium | reverse complement strand
CGACGTATTCGATGAAGACGTGGTCGTCCCCGGAGCCGCCGTTGACCGCGACCGTTCCCGCGGCGCCCCGGTTCACCTCGTGGATCGAGATGTCGTCGTTGCCGTCGCCGCCGTCCAGCGTCGACCCGAAGACGCCGTCGCCCTCGGCAAGCCGGTGAATCGTATCGTTGCCCGCCCCGCCCTCGAGCGTGACGGCGCCGTTGTTGCCGCCGTCGGCGCGGCTGAGGAAGTCCAGCGACATGATGAAGTCGTGGCCCGCGCCGGCGTCGATGAGGTCGCCTCCGCCGCTGTCGACGATGATGGTGTCGTTGCCGTCCCCGCCCAGAAGCGTGCTGTGCGCCGCGTGCACCAGAAGGATCTTGTCGTCGCCCGCGCCGCCGTCGATCGTCGAGCTCCAGACCATGTCGGCCGCAGGCGCCGTCAGCCCGGTCTCCCCAGCGGCACCGGCAACGATGACATCGTTGCCGTCTTCCCCGTCAACTTCGCTGTTCGAGGCGTTCCCGTTCAGCGCAACGGAGTCGTTGCCGCTCCCGGCGCAGACGTGGTTTCCGCCGGCCTGAACGGAAATGTCGTCGTCGCCCGTGCCACCGGACACCAAGGTATGTCCTTGAGAGGACCCGACCAGGTGATCGTCGCCGTTGGTCCCGATTGCGAGCGCGCCGAAGGAAGCGGGGTCTTCATCGGCGAAGCATGGGTCCGTCAGTGCAGAGTTCGGGGTGACGCCGGTCACCGTGACCGTCACGGTCGTCGTGCTGACCGCGCCATGCTCGTCGGTGACCGAATAGGTGAACGTATCGGTGGCGGTTTGGCCCTCGGCCAGCCCCTGCAGCGTCGCCGACCGGCTCGGATCATAGTGGATCACGACGCGCCCAGTGGCGTCTACGGTCTGGCTGATGGCGGCTCCGCTGGCGCTGACCGCGTCGAAGCTTTTGATGGACAGAACAGCCCCGTGGTCCGGGTCCACGTCGTTCGCCAGCACGTCGATGTTAGCGACCGTGTCTGATTTCGTGCTGGCGATATCCGTGTTGGCCTTAGGCGCGTCGTTCGTGCCGGTCACCGTGACGTAGACCCTTGCCGTGCTGATCGTGCCGTTGCCGAGCCGGTCTTCGTACACGAAGCTGTCGACCGCCTGTTCGCCCTGGGTCAGGGCCTGCAGGGCGGACGCGTGAGTGGGGTCGTAATACACCTGCCCGTCGGACGTGATGTAGATCGTCGCCCCGAGCGCGGTCGTGCTGGTTCTTACGATGTTCAGCGAACCGGTCTGGTCAATCGAGTAGAGAGAGGTGGCCACTCCGCCCAAGTCGTTCGCCAGCACGTTGATCTTGATGCCGAGGTCCTCGGTCGTAACGATCGAGTCGTCCACGGCCTGCGGCGTCTTCGTCGAGGAAACCACAATCCCGCCTGTTGTCGCCATTTTTCTGCCCCCTCGGTCTTCTGACCGGCTCTCGTTGGTTGCTCGTCGGTGAAGTTGATTAACAGCGGCGTGACCGGGACGCGGAGCCCGCGCTCTTGGCTTCGAGGCAAGTGTGCATGGTGCCCCTTCAAGATGCGCCGCACGATCGATTCTCGGCGTGAATCGTCGTTCGCGCAGCGGAGCTGCCCGGCGGTCAGTTAAGTTATCGGCAGACCCGCAGCCCGATCAGCGAGCGGGTATGTGCGGAGATATTCGTACCTAACGTTCGGTAAATTACGCAAGAGAAATGTGAGATACGGTTAAGCTTATAGGCGGTCATACCCCGAGGTGCCGCTCCAGGAGCTCCCGCTTTCCGGCGAGCTCCGCGGGCGTGCCCTCGAAAACGACCTCGCCCTTCGACAGGATGACCGCCTTGTCGGCGATGCGGGAGAGGGCGCGGAAGTCCTTGTCGACGACGATCGCGGCGACGCCTTCGGCGCGGATGCGCTCGATCGTGCGCCAGATCTCCTGGGCGACCATGGGCGCGAGTCCTTCCGTCGCCTCGTCGACGAGGATCAGGTCCGGGTTCGTCATGAGGGCGCGGCCGATGGTGAGCATCTGCTGCTCGCCTCCCGAAAGCTGGTGGCCGCCGTTCCGCCGCCGCTCCGCAAGCCGCGGGAAAAGCTCGAAGATTCTCTCCAGGGTCCACCGGCGCCCCCCGTCGCGCCCGGGGCGCGCCGCCATCGTCAGGTTCTCGACAACCGACAGAGAGGCGAAGACGCCCCGCCCCTCGGGCACGATGGCGACGCCGCGCCGCGCGATCGTTTCCGGCGCGGCCGTGGTAACCTCCTGCGAATCCAGGAGAATGCGCCCGCGCCGGTCGGCCACGAGGCCCATGAGCGAGCGCAAAAGCGTCGTCTTGCCCATGCCGTTTCGGCCCATCAGCGCGACCGTCTCGCCGTGGACAACCGAAAGGTCGATGCCGCGCAGGATCTGCACCGGGCCGTAGAAGGCCTGAAGCTTCTCGGCTGTCAGCAGCGGGCTCATTCGTCCTCGCCGAGGTAGGCGGCCCGCACGGCGGGGTCGCGGCGCATGTCCTCCGGCGCGCCGGACGCGATCACCCGTCCGTCGGCCATGACGGTGAGGCGGTCGGCGAGCGCGAAGACCGCGTCCATGTCGTGCTCGACGATCAGCACCGCGCGCCCCTCCTTCAGGGAGCGGATCAGCGCGATCATGCCTTGCGCCTCCGCCTGCCCCATGCCGGCGAGCGGCTCGTCGAGGAGGAGGATCTTCGGGTCCGTGGCCAACACCATGGCGATCTCGAGCTGGCGTTGCTCGCCGTGGCTGAGGAGGCCGGCGGTCGCGTCGGCGCGGGCGTCCAGGCCGACCGTCGCGAGGGCCTCGCGGGCGCGCGCGTTCACGGCGGCGTTGCGGGAGGCCGCGCCGAACATCCTCAAAGCTCCCCGCGCGTGCGCCTGCGCGGCGAGGCGCACGTTCTCGAACACGGTGAAAGGCAAAAAGATCGTGGTCTTCTGATAGGCGCGGCCGATGCCGGCGAGGCCGAGGCGGTCGGAGGTGAGGCCTGAGACGTTGCGCTCGCCGAGATGGACCGTGCCGGAGGTGGCGCGCAGCTCGCCGGAGAGAAGATTGATCAGCGTCGACTTGCCGGCGCCGTTCGGACCGATGACGGCGTGGATCTCGCCGACGCGCACGTCGAGGGACACGTCCGCGACGGCGCGCAGGCCGCCGAAGCGCTTCTCCAGTCTTTCCGCCCGCAGCGTCGCCTCAGGCATGGCCCGCCTCCCGGGCCGGGAGAGTCTTGGGGGCGCGCGGCCGCGCCATGCGGGTCGCGGTCCCGAAGGCCATCTCGAAGAGCTGGCGCACGCCGTCCGAGAGGGTCAGCACGATCACCATGACGATCAGGCCCTCGGCGAGCTTCCAGTGCTCGGTCAGCGCGCGCAGCACCTCTTCGAGGCCGATCAGGATCGCGGCGCCGATGAGCGGGCCCGTGACGGTGCGCATGCCCCCGAGCACCACCATGACGAGGGCCGTCGCCGAGAGATGCCAGCCGAGCAACTGCGGTGCGACGTAGCCGAACTGCGCCGCGTTGAAGTAACCGGCAGCTCCGCTGAGCGCGCCCGAGAGGACGAAGGCGGCAAGGCGGATGCGGTAGAGCGGGAAGCCGAGCGAGCGGGCCCGGCGCTCGTTCACCCGCGCGGCCTCGAGCGCCCGGCCGAAGGGCGAGCGCACCACCGCGGCGAGGAGCGCGATCCCGGCGACGGTCAGCGCCAGCACGACCCAGTAGAAGATCCGCGGCTTCTCGAGGTCGAGGAGCACCGCTCCGCCGACCACGGCCTCGGGCTTGAAGTAGATGAAGGTGCCGTCCGAGCCGCCGGCGATCTTGGTATCGTGGAACAGGAAGAACAGCATCTCGCCGAAGGCGAGCGTCACCATGATGAAGTAGATGCCGCGCGTGCGTAAGGAGAGCGCGCCGATGGCAAGTGCCGCAAGCGCCGCGGCGGCGACAGCGATCGGCAGCGTGATCCACAGGGATGCCGGCTCATACTGCGGCGCCGCGAGGGCGAGCGCGTAGCCGGCAAGCCCGAAGAAGGCGGCATGGCACAGGCTGACCAGGCCGCCGAAGCCGACGACGAGGTTCAGGGCCATGGCGAGGAGGCCCATGATCAGGATCTTCGAGGCGAACTGCACGTAGTAGGCGGGCGCGAGGAACGGCAGGGCGGCAGCAGCCACAAGGAGGGCAGCCGGCCATAGCCGGCTTGCGATGCGCGCCGTCCCTCCGTTCATCGGGGCAGCACTCCCAAGTCCTCATCCTGAGGTGCCCGCGAAGCGGGCCTCGAAGGACGCAACCCTGCCGATGCAGCGCCCGGGCAGCGTGCGTGCTTCGAGGCTCGCGCTACGCGCTCGCACCTCAGCATGAGGGGATTTGTGGTGGGCCATCCGGCATTCGGCATCTAGGCCTCGCGCTGGCCGAGGATGCCGTTCGGCCGCCACACGAGCACGGCCGCCATGAGGAGGTAGACCGTGATGCTGGAGAAGCTCGGGAAGAAGACCTTGCCGAACGAGTCGGTGATGCCGATGAGGAGCGCGCCGATCGCCGCGCCCGCGACCGAGCCGATGCCGCCGAGCACGACCACGACGAACGACAGAATCAGCATCTGGTTGTCCATGCCCGGGAACACGGTCGAGATCGGCGCGACGACGGCGCCGCCGAGCGCCGCGAGCGCGATCCCGACCGCGAAGACGTAGCGGTTCACGAGGTCGAAGGGGATGCCGAGCGCGCGCGTCATCTCCCGGTTCTCGGCGCCGGCCCGGATCACCATGCCGATACGGGTCTTCTGGATCACGAAGAAGATGATGCCCGCGACGGCGAGGCAGAAGAGGCAGATGGCAAGCCGGTAAACGGGATAGGAGAGAACCTCGGTGAGCCGGATCGAGCCCTGGAGGAAGGCCGGCGCCGCGACCGAGTGCACGTCCTTGCCGAACAGGATGTGGCGCATCTCGTCGAGGACGAGGATCAGGCCGAAGCTCAGGAGCACCTGGGCGAGGTGGTCGCGCCCGTAGAGCCGCTTGACGAAGATCTCTTCCAGCAGCAGGCCGACCGCGAAGGCGATGGCGACGCTGCCGATCAGCGCCACCCAGAAGCTGCCGCTGTAGGCCGCGATCCACCAGGCGAGGTAGGCGCCGAGCATGTAGAAGGCGCCGTGGGCGAGGTTGATGACGCCGAGGATGCCGAACACGAGCGTCAGCCCGCTCGCCACGAGGAACAGCACGAGCCCGTACTGGACCCCGTTCAGGAGCTGGATCGCGAGGGTGGCGAGGTCCATTCGGCTTCCGGCACTCCACTGTCGTGCATTATCGGGACACTGTCATCCCCGGCGAGCCGAAGCGGAGCGCAGGCGAGGAAAGGGGATCCAAGCCCCGGCCGGGTTATGGATTCCCTTCCCGGGCGGCTACGCCGCCCGCCGGGAATGACAGTGGTGTTGCCGCGCTGCCCTCAAGCCGACATCCGGCACCCGCGCGCGGGATCGTCCACGTTCGCCTGGGCGATGCGGACCATCTCGTTGCGGCCGTTGCGGACCTCGCGCAGGTACACGTTCTGGATCGGGTTGTGGGCCTTGTTGAAGCTCAGGGGCCCGCGCGGGCTATCGATCTTCGCCGCCGCCATCGCGGCCACCATCCTGTCGCGCGCCGAAAAGTCGCCGCCGACGGCGGAAAGGCCGATGTCGAGGAGCGCCGCCGCGTCGTAGCCCTGCACGGCGTAGATGTCGCCGTCCTGGCCGGTCTTCTTCTTGAAGGCCTCAAGGAAGGCCTTGTTCTGCGGGTTGTCGAGGTTGTCGGCGTAGTGCAGCGTCGTCTTGATGCCCTTCGCGGCGTCGCCCTGCGCCTCGAGCGTGCCGTCGGTGAGGAAGCCCGAGCCGTAGAGCGGGATCTTGTCCTTGAGCCCCGCCGCCGCGTAGTCCTTGACGAACTTGACGGCGCCGCCGCCGGCGAAGAAGGCGTGCACGGCGTCGGGCTTCAAGGTCGCGATGCGGGTGATGAGCGCCTGGAACTCGACCTCCGGGAACGGCAGGGTCAAGGCCTCGACGACCTTGCCGCCGGCCGCCTCGAAGCCCTCCTTGAAGCCGTCCATCTGCTGCTGGCCCGCGGCGTAGCGCCAAGTGATGGTGACGACGTTCTTGTGGCCTTCCTCCGCCATGACCTTCCCCATCGGGAAGTTCGGCTGCCAGTTCGAGAACGAGGAGCGGAAGACGTTCGGGGCGCAGGCCGGGCCCGTGGCCTCGTTCGCGCCGGCGTTCGGGATGATCAGGAGGGTGTTGGTGTCGCGCGCGACTTTCACCATCGCCATGGCGACGCCGGAGTGGACGGTGCCGACCACCACGTCGACCTTCTCGCGCCCGACGAGGCGGTTCATGTTGTCGGTCGCGCTCTCGGGCTTCGACTCGTCGTCGACCTGGACGAAGGCGATCTCGCGTCCGCCGAGCCGGCCGCCCTTCTGCTCGACGTAGAGCCTGAAGCCCTCGTCGCCGAATTTCCCGAGCTTGGCGTAGGTGCCGGTGTAGGGCAGCATGAAGCCGACCTTCAGCGGCCCGCCGCCCTGCGCGAGCGCCGGCTTCGGGAACGGCGAGACGAAGCCGAGCGTGGCGGCGCCGGCCGCGCCCTTGAGAATCGTGCGGCGGGTCGGCAGAAGAAGACGGCTGTCGCCGGTCATGGATAATCCTCCCTTGATCGTCCGCTCCGGTTGCGCCGGAGGCGGCGCGGCGTTCCCTCAAGCTTCGCCCAGAATTCTTGGAGTGTCATCCGGTCCGTTGACCGGCCGGGCGGCTACATGCAGCATAGTGCCGAGAGGCTCACCCGAGCAAGCAACATAGTTCATCAATAACCCTCCTCATGCTGAGGTGCTCGCGCGTAGCGCGAGCCTCGAAGCACGCACCCACGGTTGGGCGCCGTGTCGGCGAGGTGCGTCCTTCGAGGCCCGCTTCGCGGGCACCTCAGGATGAGGAGGCTGCGAGTGGTCGGCCCCGCGTTGACCTTGGGGAGCCCCGAAGGCACGCTGCTGGCAAGAGGAGTGGACCGAAGAAGATGGTCGTCGGGCGGCATGCGATCGAGGTCGGCTGGGGCGACTGCGACCCGGCCCGGATCGTGTTCTTCCCGCGCTATTTCGAGTGGTTCGAGCTCTGCACCACGGCGTTGTTCCGCTCCGTCGGCCTGCCGCTGCACGAGATGTTCGCCGAGCGCGGCATGGTCGGCATCCCGCTCCTCGACGTCGGCGCGCGCTTCCACTTCGGCTCGGGCTACGGCCACATCCTCGAGGTCGAGAGCCGCGTGGCCGAGTGGAAGCAGAAGACCTTTCGGATCGAGCACCGCTTCTTCCGCGACGGCAAGCTCGCGGTCGAGGGCCACGAAGTGCGGGTCTGGGCCGTGCCCGATCCCACCGGCGAGAAGCCCATGCGGGCGGCCCCGATCCCGCCGGACGTGATCGCCCGGTTCGAGAGGGAGGTCGTCACGGCATGAACGCGCCGGTCCGCCCCGCTGCCGCGCTGCCGCATCTCGCCGTCGAGGAGCGCGGGCCGGTCGCGGTCGTGCGCCTCGACCGCGCAGCGAAGCGCAACGCCGTCAACGACGCCCTGATCGCGAGCCTCGAAAAGCTCTTCGAGGCGCCGCCGGCCGAAGCCAAGGCCGTGGTGCTCACGGGCGAGGGCGAGCACTTCTGCTCCGGCCTCGATTTGTCCGAGCACGAGCACCGCGACGCCTTCGGGGTCATGCGCCATTCGCAGATGTGGCACCGGGTGTTCGAGACGATCCAGTTCGGCGCGCTGCCGGTCGTGACCGCGATGCACGGCGGCGTGATCGGCGGGGGCCTGGAGCTCGCCGCCGCGACGCACGTGCGCGTCGCCGATGAAACCGCGTTCTACGCCCTGCCCGAGGGCCAGCGCGGCATCTTCGTCGGCGGCGGCGCGACCGTGCGGGTCGGCCGCATCATCGGCTCCGGCCGCCTCGTCGAGATGATGCTGACCGGGCGCGCCTACGACGCCCAGGAAGGCCAGCGCCTCGGCCTCTCCCACTACCTCGTCGAGCCCGGACGGGCCTTCGAGAAGGCGCTGGAGCTCGCCGAGAAGATCGCCGGCAACGCCGCGCTCTCGAACTACGCCATCCTCAACGCCATCCCGCGCATCGAGGACATGGCCATGAAGGACGGCCTGTTCACCGAGTCCCTCATGGCGGCGCTGGCGCAGACCGGCGAGGAGGCGGGAGAGCGGCTGCGGGCCTTCCTGGAGCGTCGGGCCGAGCGGGTGAAGAAGTAACGCCTCTCCCGCTTGGGGGGAGAGGCCGGGTCACGAGGCGCCGGGTGAGGGCTCACCTCGCTCGAGGCGGCGCCGTCGAGCAACAAGGAACCGGGCGCAAGACCCGGCAGGAGGAGCAGATGTCGGTCGCAGAGGCCCAAAGACCGGACGCGCCGCCCGCGTCGCGCCCCCTCTTCGCCCCGCCGCTGATCGCGGTCGAGCGCCTTGCCGGCGGCGGCATGGTCCTGCGCTCGCCGGTGCCGCTGAACGAGCCGCCGCGCGCCTTGAGCGTCTGGCTCGAGCGCTGGGCCGCCGAGGCGCCGCAAAGGGTTTTTCTCGCCGAGCGGGCCGGCGCGCCGGCGGGGCAGGGGTGGCGCACGCTGACCTTCGGCGAGGCGCTAGGGCAGGTCCGCTCCGTCGCGCAGGCCCTTTTGCACCGCAAGCTCGAGCCCGAGCGGCCGATCCTCATCCTCTCCGAGAACGGCATCGACCATGCGCTCGTGGCGCTCGCCGGCATGCACGTCGGCGTGCCCGTCGCCCCGGTCTCGACGGCCTACGCGCGGCTGAGCAAGGATTTCGCGAAGCTGCGCCACATCGTCGGGCTGATCGAGCCCGAGCTCGTCTATATGGACGACCCCGCCCGCTACGGCGATGCGGTGACGGCCGTCGACTGGCGCGGCGCCGAGATCGTCGCGAGCCGCCCGAGCGGCGGCATGACGGCCTTCGCCGACCTCCTCAGCGTCCGCCCGACCGACAGCGTCGAGCGCGCGAACGCCGCCGTCGGGCCGGACACGGTCGCCAAGATCCTGTTCACCTCGGGCTCGACCGACCTGCCGAAGGGCGTGATCAACACCCAACGGATGATGTGCTCGAACCAGGAGACCATCGCGCAGGTCTGGCCCTTCGTCGCGGACGAGCCGCCGGTGATCGTCGACTGGCTGCCCTGGAATCACACCTTCGGGGGCAACCACAACTTCAACATGATGCTCCGCAACGGCGGCTCGCTCCACATCGACGAGGGCAAGCCGGTGCCGGCCCTCCTCGACCGCACGGTCGCGAACCTCCGCGAGGTCGCGCCGACGATCTACTTCAACGTGCCGCGCGGCTACGGCATGCTGCTCGACCGGCTCGAGGCCGATCCGGCGCTGAACCAGAAGTTCTTCAGCCGCCTCAAGCTCATCTTCTACGCCGGCGCGGGCCTGCCGCAGAGCCTGTGGGAGCGTCTGGAGGCGTGCTCGCTCAAGGCACGCGGCGAGAAGGTGCCGATGATCTCGTCGTGGGGGCTCACCGAGACGGCGCCGATGGCGACGGCGGTGCACTTCCCGATCCCGCGCGCGGGCGTCATCGGAATTCCTGCGCCGGGCGTCGAGCTGAAGCTCCAGCCGTCCGGCGACCGGCTCGAGATGCTGGTGCGCGGCCCGAACGTCACGCCGGGCTACTGGAAGCGGCCGGACCTCACCGAGAAGGCCTTCGACGAGGAGGGGTGGCTGCGCACCGGCGATGCCGCCCGCTTCGAGGACCCGCGCGATCCGGCGAAGGGCATCGTGTTCGACGGGCGCGTCGCCGAGAACTTCAAGCTCTCGTCCGGCACCTGGGTCAACGTTGGGGCGCTCAGGCTTGCCGTGCTCGCCGCCGCCTCGCCGCTGATCGAGGACGCGGTGGTGGCGGGCCACGACCGCGACGAGGCCGCGCTCCTCGCCTTCGCGAACGTCGCGGCCTGCCGGGCCTTGTGCGACGGCCTCTCGCCGGACTGCCCGCCGGCCGAGGTGCTGGGCCACGCGGCGGTGCGCGAGGCGATCCGCGCGGCGGTCGCGCGGCACAATGCGGGAAGCGGCGGCTCTTCCATGGAGATCGCGCGCGTCATCCTCATGCACGAGCCGCCGTCGATCGACGCGAACGAGATCACCGACAAGGGCTACGTCAACCAGCGCGCCGTGCTGCAACGCCGCGCCGAGCTGGTCGAGCGGCTCTACGCCAATCCACCGCATCCGGACGTGATCCTCATCCGGAGCGCCTGAACCACCTCATTAGACGAACGACAGAGGAGGAATCGATGAGCCGCAGAACGATCCTGAGCCTCACGCTTCTTGCCGGCCTCGCTCCCGCCGCCGCGCTCGCGCAGCAGCAGAAGCCCGTCCGCATCGGCGTGATGAACGACATGTCGAGCGTCTACTCGGATTTCCAGGGACCGGGGTCGGTGCTCGCCGCGCAGATGGCCGTCGAGGATTTCAACAGGACCTCGAGCCGGAAGGCCGAGGTCGTCTTCGCCGATCACCAGAACAAGGCCGACGTCGGGTCGGCGATCGCGAGCCGCTGGTATGACGTCGAGGGCGTCGACATGATCGTCGATCTGCCGAACTCGGCCGTCGCTCTCGCCGTCGCCGACGTGAGCCGCGAGAAGAACAAGGTCGTGATCGGCTCGGGGGCGGGAACCGCGCTTCTCACCGGCGCCAAGTGCTCGCCCAACACCGTGCACTGGACCTACGACACCTATGCCAACGGTCACGCGCTCGCCCGCGGCGTCCTCGACCAGGGCGGCAAGACCTGGTTCTTCATCACCGCCGATTATGCGTTCGGCCACGATCTCGAGAAGCAGGCCTCCGACGAGGTGCTGGCGAGCGGCGGGCGCATCCTCGGCGCGGTCCGGCATCCGCTCGGCACGAGCGACTACTCGTCTTTCCTCCTGCAGGCGCAGGCCTCCGGCGCCGAGGTGGTCGCGCTCGCCAACGCCGGCGGCGACACCGTGAACACGATCAAGCAGGCGGCCGAGTTCAAGCTCACCGAAAGGCAGAAGGTCGTGGCCTTGATCTTCGATCTGCAGAGCGTGCCCGCGATCGGGCTGCGGACGGCCCAAGGGCTCGTCGGCATCAACGCCATGTACTGGGACATGAACGACGACACGCGCGCCTGGTCGGCTCGCTACCAGCAGCGCCACCCCAAGAAGATGATGCCGAACCACATGCAGGCGGGCGTCTACTCGGCGACGCTGCATTATCTCAAGGCGGTCGACAAGGTCGGCTCGCCCCTCGACGGCCGGGCGGTGGTCGCCGCCATGAAGGCGATGCCGACCGAGGATGCCCTCTTCGGCAAGGGCCACATCCGGGAGGACGGGCGCAAGATGCATCCCATGTACCTCCTGCAAGTGAAGGCCGCGAGCGAGTCGAAGGGCGAATGGGACGTGTTCAAGGTCGTCGGCACGGTGCCGGCCGACCAGGCCTTCCGGCCGCTCAAGGCGGGCGGCTGTCCGCTCGTGAGCGGGTGAAGCTCGCCTGGCCCGGAGGAAGAGACAGCTTCAAGGCACGCTTCCCGTCATGAGCCACGCGGCGGCGATCAGCGCCGCCTCGCCCGCGACGACGCCGATCATGACGGAGCGGCGGGCGGCGAAGAAGGCCGCGGTCCCGAGCGCCAGCGCCCCGAGGCGCCAGGCGAGGGGCACGGCGACGAGCGCGCCGCTCGGCGCGAAGAGGATCTTCGCCACGACGCCTGCGACGAGAGCCGTCGCGACGGCGCGTACCCACACGAGGATCTCGGCCTTCTCGTCGAAGCCGCGGGAGAGGAACACGGCAAAAATCCGCCAGACCTCGCTCGGCAGAAAGCCGAAGACGACGACGAGGAGGTAGGGCCACAGCGCCTCGGTCATGCGGCGCCTCGCCCGAGCTTCTTTTGGACGAGATAGGCCGCCGTGCCGCCGACGAGCCCGACCACCAGGAGGTCGAAGTCCTTGCCGACGAGCGCCGTCGAGAGCGGCGCGAGGACGAAGCCCGAGCCGATCGCGGCCCAGTCGGAGGCGCCGCGGGCGCCGGCCGCGAGCGACAGGGTGAAGAACGTCGGCGTCAGGAACAGGAGGCCGGCGGCGAGCGGCAGGGGCAGGGCGCCGACGAGGGCGTAGCCGCAATACGTCGTGACGGCGCAGACCCCGAGGCAGGTGTTCGCGAAGCCGAGATAGTAGGGCAGGCGCTCCTCCGCCGGCATCGGCGGCAGGCGGCGCAGCGCCTCGACCCATACCGTCACGGTCACGTAGTGCGAGACGAGCACCTGCGGCCCCGTGCCCTTCGCCCGATCGCGGAAGAACGGCAGGATCGACAGGGTCATGGGCAGGAGGCGGATCGAGGACAGGGCGACCGCGAGCGCGATCGCCGGCAGCGCCGTGCCGGCCGCGATGCCGCCGAAGAAGATCACCTGCGCGGGGCCGGCCCAGATCAGGAGCGTCGAGAGCACGGCGGCGCCGGCCGGAAACCCGGTCTCGCCGGCGAGGCTTCCGACCGCGAACAGCGACAGGCCGACGACCCACGCCGGCAGGGCAAGGGCGTCGCGCACGCCCCGCAGCACGAGGGCGCGGGTCGACGGCTTTCGCGGGTCCACGGGCGGCGAGCCATAGACCGGTTCTGGCGCGCCCTACCCCCGCCCGACGAACGGCATCTTGGTCGCCATCACGGTCATGAACAGCACGTTCGCGTCCGGCGGCAGGCTCGCCATGTGGACGACGGCGTTCGCGACGTGCACCGGGTCCATGAGCGGCTCGGGCTTCACCGAACCGTCGGCCTGGGGCACGCCGTCCTTCATGCGCCGGGCCATGTCGGTCTCGGCGTTGCCGATGTCGATCTGGCCGCAGGCGATGTCGAACTTGCGCCCGTCGAGGGCGATCGACTTGGTGAGGCCGGTGATCGCGTGCTTCGTCGCCGTGTAGGGAGCGGAGTTCGGGCGCGGCGCGTGGGCCGAGATCGAGCCGTTGTTGATGATGCGCCCGCCCTGCGGCTTCTGCGCCTTCATCAGCCGCATGGCGCCCTGCGCGCACAGGAACGAGCCCGTGAGGTTCGCGTCGACGACCTTCTTCCATTGCTCGAAGGGGAGCTCGTCCATGGGCACCGCGGGGGCGCCGGTGCCGGCGTTGTTGAACAGGAGGTCGAGCCGCCCGAATTTGTCTTTGACCTTGGCGAACAGCGCGTCGACGGAGGCCGGGTCGCCGACGTCGGTCTCGACGATGAGCGTCTCGCCGCCGCCCTCCCGCGCCGTCGACTCGAGCGGCTCGCGCCGCCGCCCGGCCAGCACGACCGCGTAGCCCGCCTTCAAGAGACCGAGCGAGACCGCCTTGCCGACGCCCGTGCCTGCCCCCGTGACGAGGGCGACCTTGTTCGATGCCATCCTGCGCATTCCCTCTTTCGCGGACGCCGCGCGTGCTCAAGGGCCGGCGTCGGAGCCGCAGGTTAGTTCAGCCGCGCGCCCGCGGCCACTCCACTGTCATCCCCGGCGAGCCGGAGCGGAGCGCAGGCGAGGGAAGGGGATCCAAGCCCTGCCGGGTTCTGGATCCCCTTCCCTCGCTTCGCTCGCCGGGGATGACAGTGGAGGGCGCGGATGCGTGCTCCTCAGCGCCCGCGTTCCTTCACGGCGTTGCGGATGCGCTCCATGCCGTCCTTGGCGGCGGGCTCGACCTTGAGGATCGGGTGCCCGTGGGCGGAGCGCCGCTTGGTGAACAGGAGCCGCACGTAGCCGCCGTTGCCGAGCGGCAGGAAGTAAACCCCGTCGGTCTCGTTGCCGAGGAAGCAGCAGGCGCCGATGTAGAAGCTCTCCTCGTAGGGCTTGACGGCCCGCCGCACGGTCGGGTGCATCACGAGGGTGATGCCCTTGGCCTCGCAGACTTCCTCGATCCCGGTGATGGTCAACACGGCCTTAAAACCTCACGCAACGCGCCGCCGGTCAGGCGGAACGAAAGTGCCTCACTCAAGCTCAACGTCCACGACGGTTCATGGGTTTCGCGGTACTCTGGATTTCGTGGGGCGGGGTGCGGTCGCGGGCGTTCGATTTTACCTTACGGCGAATTCATGGTGGCGCCACGGCACCGTAATCCGGCCGCGGGCACCGTGCCGCGACCTTGACCGTTTTCGAGACGAAGGAGCGCTTGCCATGAAACGCACGATGATCGCCCTCGCCGCCGCGACCGTCCTCGCCGCGGGGGCGATGGCCCAGGACCGCGGCGGGTTCGACCGCGGCGGGTTCGACGGCCGCGACCGCTTCGCCCGCGGCGACGCCGACTTCGGCCGCGGCCCGGGCGGCTTCGGCCGGGGCATGATGGGCCGCTTCTCGCCCGAGGACGTCGAGGCCTTCACCGACGCCCGCATCGCGGCGCTCCATGCGGGCCTCAAGCTCTCCGCCGACCAGGAGCGGCTGTGGCCGCCGGTCGAGGAGGCGATCCGCGGCCTCGTGAAGCTTCGCCGCGAGCAGTTTCGGGCCCGCCGCGAGGCCCGCGAGCAGGGCGGCCTCGACCGGGACCGCGACGACCTGCCCGGCATGCTGCGCGGCATGGCGGAGCGCCAGGGCGCCCGCGCCGAGGCGTTGCGCCGCCTCGCCGACGCGGCCCAGCCCCTCTACGCCACCTTCGACGACGGCCAGAAGCGGCGGCTCCGCCTCCTCGCCCGCCACATGCGCCCGGGCGGCGGCATGATGCGCCACGCCTGGCGCGAGGGCGGCTGGCGCGGCGGAATGCGCGGCGGCATGGACGGGCCGGGCTTCGGCGACCGCGGCTTTTCCCGCGACGGCATGGACGGCCGGCGGCCTTAAGCGCGACGACCTTCTTCAAGGACGGGGCGGGGCGACCCGCCCTTTTTTCTTGGCGGACCTCGTTGCGGTTTGGCCAGCAACGCGCCAGCTATTCAGGCGTCCTGGAGAAAAGCTCTTGCGGGATCGCTTCACGCGCGCGGCCCTCGTCGTCGTCATCGTGCTCCTCGCCGCTTTCGTGGCGGAGCCGTACGTCGCGCGGCTGTTCTACGCCGAGGAGGGGCCGCGCACGGTCGCCCCGCGCGGCGACCTCGCGGGGATCGAGCAGGCGACCGTCGAGCTGTTCCGGCGCGCCTCCCCGTCCGTCGTCCACGTCTTCGCCCGCTCGCGGGCGAGCCGGGAGGCCCTGATGGAGGGCGAGGAGGGCGGCGGACAGCAGACCGGCACCGGCTTCGTCTGGGACAACGCCGGCCACATCGTCACCAACAACCACGTGGTCCAGAACGCGTCGCCGATCGCCATCCGCCTGGCCTCGGGCGAGGTCGCCTCGGCCGAGGTCGTCGGCACCGCGCCGAACTACGACCTCGCGGTGCTGCGCCTCGGGCGCGTGCGCAACCCACCGCCGCCGCTCGCCGTCGGCAGCTCGGGCGACCTGAAGGTGGGCCAGCTCGCCTACGCCATCGGCAACCCCTTCGGCCTCGACCAGACGCTCACCACCGGCGTCATCTCGGCGCTGCAGCGCCGCCTGCCGACGGGCGAGGGGCGCGAGCTCGCCGACGTGATCCAGACCGACGCGCCGATCAACCCCGGCAACTCCGGCGGGCCGCTGCTCGATTCCGCCGGCCGGGTCATCGGCGTCAACACGGCGATCTTCTCGCCGTCGGGGGCCTCCGCCGGCATCGGCTTCGCGATCCCGGTCGACGTGGTGAACCGGGTCGTGCCCGAGCTCATCCGCACGGGACGGATGCCGAACCCCGGCATCGGCATCATCGCCGGCGCCGAGGCCGCCGCGGCCCGGATGGGCATCCCGGGCGTCGTCGTCCTGCGCACGCTGCGCGGCTCGCCCGCGGCCCAGGCGGGCCTTCGCGGCATCGACCCTGCGACGGGCGAGATCGGCGACGTCATCGTCGGCGTCGACGGCAAGCCGGTGCGGCGCCTCTCCGACCTCACCGCCGCCCTCGAGCGCGCCGGCGTCGGAAAGCCCGTGCAGCTCACGATCGAGCGCGACGGGCGCACCCTCACGCTCTCCGTGACCGTCGCCGACGTGGGGCGGGCGCCGCTCTGACCGCTTAGCAGGAATCGGGTCGCTCCCATCCTCCCGAGGTGGCACACCTACCGGACGCACACGGGAGCGTCCGCCATGTCACCTTTCTCGCGCCTCCTCGCCGCCGGCGGCGCCGCGCATCTCGGCGATCAGCTCGCGACCGCGGCCCTGCCGCTCACCGCCGTGATCGTCCTCGGGGCGGGCCCCGGCGCCGTCGGCACCCTCGTCGCGATGCAGGGGCTCGCCTGGCTCCTGGTCTCGCTGCCGGCGGGCGTGCTCGTCGACCGCATGCCGAAGGGCCTCCTGATCGCGCTCTCGCAAGGGCTCGCCGGGCTCGCGTTCCTCGCCGCAGCCGCGGCGGCGGCCGGCGGATCGGGCGCGCTCCTCGCCGCCGCCTGCTTCGTCGGCGCGGGCGGCGCGGTGGTTCTCGTGCTGACCGCGCTTGCCCTCGTTCCGGCGCTCGTCCCGCCGGCGGCGCTCGCCGCCGCGAACGCCCGGCTCGAGCTCGTCCGCGCCTTGGCGACGCTTCTCGCCCCGGTCGCGGTCGGCGTGCTCGCGGAAAAACTCACGCCGGCGCTCGGCTTCGGGGCGGCCGCCGCCGCGAGCGCCGCGGCGGCGCTCGTCGCGCTAAGACTCAAGGCGCCGGCGTCGGAAGCGAAGGGGAGGGCGCCGCACCTCGAAGCGATCCGGGAGGGCGCGCGCTTCGCCGTCCGTCACGCGCTCCTGCGCGGCATCGCGCTCTGCGCCGTGTTCTGGAACTTCGCCTTCTTCGCGTTGCTTGCCGTCGCGGTGCCCTACTGCCTGCAGCGGATCGGGCTCGACGCCAGGGCGACGGGCCTCGCGCAGGGCGGGTACGGCCTCGGCCTCCTCCTCGGCGCCGCGAGCGCGGCCGCGATCGCCCGGCGCTTCGAGCCGCGCGTGATTCTCATCGCCGGCCCGGCGCTCTCGACGCTCGCGCCCCTGCTCCTGTGGCTCGCCGCCCGCGGCGGCGGATGGCCGGCGGCGGCGACGGCCTTCTTCCTCGTCGGCTTCGGGCCGATGCTGTGGCTGATCTGCCAGACGAGCATCCGCCAGCTCGTCACGCCGCCCGAGCTGATCGGCCGCGTCGCGGCGACGATCCAGGTCGCGATCTACGGCGTGCGCCCGCTCGGCGCCTTCGCGGGCGGCTGGGTCGGCTCGCTTCTCGGCCTTGACGCGGCGCTCGTCCTGGTGCTCGCGGCCTTCGCCCTGTCGCTCGCCGTGCCCCTCGCCTCGGCGCTTGGGCGGCTCAGGGCGATGCCCGAGAACGCCCTCTCGCCCGCCGGCTGTTGACCTGAGGGCGGCCTCCCGGGAGAGTCCGTCGCGCGAGGATTCCTCTGGGACGATGGGCCGCCTCTCCACCCACGTGCTTGACACCATGAGCGGCACGCCCGCCGCCGGCGTGCGGGTCGAGCTGTACGCGCTCGGCGAGGAGAGACGCCTCGTCGCCTCGGCGACGACCAACGCCGACGGACGGACCGACGCGCCGCTCCTATCGGGCGACGCGCTCCCGGGCGGCGCCTACGAGCTCCTGTTCCACGTCGGCGACTATTTCCGGGGGAAGGGCGCGGTCCTGCCGAGCCCTCCTTTCCTCGACACGGTTCCGGTCCGCTTCGGCATCGCGGACGCGTCGGCGCACTACCACGTGCCCCTCCTCGTCTCGCCCTTCGCCTACTCGACCTACCGCGGGAGCTGACGCGTGGCCGAGGCCTATCCCCGCGACCTCGTCGGCTACGGGCGCGAGCCGCCGCATCCGCATTGGCCCGGCGAAGCCCGCGTCGCGGTGCAGTTCGTGATCAACTACGAGGAGGGCGGCGAGAACAGCATCCTCCACGGCGACCCGGCCTCGGAGGCGTTCCTCTCCGAGATCGTCGGCGCTCAAGCATGGCCCGGGCGGCGCCACATGAACATGGAGTCGATCTACGAGTACGGCTCCCGCGCCGGCTTCTGGCGCCTGTGGCGGATGTTCACGGAGCGCCGCCTTCCCGTCACCGTGTTCGGCGTCGCGACGGCGCTCCAGCGCAACCCCGCCGCCGTCGCCGCCATGAAGGAGGCCGGCTGGGAGATCGCGAGCCACGGCCTCAAGTGGATCGACTACAAGGACTTCTCCTCCGACGAGGAGCGGGCGCACCTCGCCGAGGCGATCCGCATCCACGGGTCGGTCACGGGCGAGCGCCCGCTCGGCTGGTACACCGGGCGCACCTCCGAGCATTCGCTGCGCCTCGTCATGGAGGAGGGCGGCTTCCTCTACTGCGCCGATTCCTACGCCGACGAGCTGCCTTACTGGGTGGACGGCCCGGCCGGCCCGCAGCTCATCGTGCCCTACACGCTGGACGCCAACGACATGCGCTTCGCGACCGCGCAGGGGTTCAACGCCGGCGACCAGTTCTTCGCCTACCTCAAGGACTCCTTCGACGTGCTCTACGCCGAGGGCGAGCGCGCCCCGAAGATGCTCTCCGTCGGCCTGCACTGCCGCCTCGTCGGACGCCCCGGGCGCGCCGCGGCGCTCGCCCGCTTCCTCGACTACGTCGCCGGGCACGACCGGGTCTGGATCGCCCGCCGCATCGACATCGCCCGCCACTGGATCAGGCATCACCGCCCGGCGGACCTGGCCTCGAGCCGCATGGGCCGGGCTGTCTTCCTGGAGCTCTTCGGCGACGTGTTCGAGTACTCGCCCTGGATCGCCGAAGGGACGCACGCCGCGGGGATCGGCCCCGGGAACGACACGGCCGAAGGCCTGCACGGGGCCTTCGTGCAGGCCCTGCGCGGCGCCGACCGCGAGAAGAAGATCGCGCTGATCCGCGCCCATCCGGATCTCGCCGGCCGCCTCGCGCTTGCCGACATGACCGCGGATTCGCAGGGCGAGCAGGCCTCCGCCGGTCTCGACCGCCTTTCGCCCGCGGAACGTGACCGGTTCCTGGCCTTGAACGAGCAGTACAAGGAAAAATTCGGCTTCCCCTTCGTCATGGCCGTGAAGGGCCGCACGAGGGATGAGATTCTTTCGGCTTTCGAGGAGCGCCTCGGGCACGATCCGGAACAGGAGTTCGAGCGGGCGCTCGCCGAGATCGAGCGGATCGCGCTGTTGCGCCTGAAGGAGCGGCTATCGCCTCTCCCGCTTGCGGGAGAGGCCGAGTCGGCGTAGCCGACCGGGTGAGGGCCAGCCCCGCACCGACGGAGTCTTCCGTGACCCTTGTCGACCTCGACATCGACGACGTGAAGGAGGGCCTCGCCGCCGGCTCCATCGTCCTCGTCGACGTGCGCGAGCCGCACGAGTTCGCGGCGGGGCACATTCCGGGCTCGGTGTCGCACCCGCTCTCGACCTTCAACCCCGAGGAGCTGCGCGGCTTGCAAGGCCGCATCGTCTTCTCCTGCGCGGCGGGCGTGCGCTCGGCCAGGGCCGTCGCCCTCGCGCAGGACGCCGGCCTCGACGTCGCCGAGCACTACCGCGGCGGCTTCAAGGAGTGGGCCATCATGGGCGAGCCGGTGGAATGACGCTTCACCTCTCCCCGCCTGCGGCGCGGCGCTTGCATCTTGCAACGAACCAATCGCTCGGGAGTAGTGACTTCCAGCATGTGCGATAGCGCACATTGCGATACCATCTACTCTGCTAGCTGCGCATCCCCTGGAGATGCAGATGCATTCGTTTCGTCCGTTGCCGGTGGCCGCGGCCGCCTTGGCGTTCCTCGCCTTTTCCGGAGCCGCCATCGCGCAAGCGCCGCCGAACATGCCGCCGCCGCCCGTGACGGTCGCGAAGCCCGTCGTCAAGGAGGTCGTCGAGTACGACGACTACACCGGGCGCTTCGAGGCGGCCGAGGCCGTCGACGTGCGCTCGCGGGTCTCGGGCTACCTCGAGGCGGTGCATTTCCGCGACGGCTCGCTCGTGCGCAAGGGCGACCTCCTGTTTACCATCGACCGGCGCCAGTACCAGGCCGCCGTCGACCAGGCCCGGGCCGCCGTGGCCTCGGCCCGCTCCCGCGTCGCCTTCGCGCAGGCCGACTACGAGCGCGCCCAGGCCCTCGGGCGCACCGGCAACATCACCGAGCAGGTGCTGGAGCAGCGCCGCCAGACCCTCGACATCGCCCGCGCCGACCAGCAGGCCGCCGAAGCGGCGGTCAGGACGGCGGAGCTCAACCTCGGCTTCTCCGAGATCCGCGCCCCCATGGGCGGGAAGATCGGGCGCAAGCTGATCTCCGAGGGCAACCTCGTCACGGCCGACCAGACGCTCCTCACGACGATCGTCTCCCTCGACCCGATCCACTTCTACTTCGACGTCGACGAGCGCTCGTACCTCTCCTACATGCGCAACGCCATCTCGCTCAACGGGGCGCAGCCCGCCCAGAACGGCGGCGCGCCGCAGCCGGCCGCGAACGTCGGCAGCCGGCTCGGCGACGTGCTCGTCGGCGTCTCGGACGAGCGCGAGCCGAAGCGCAAGGCGCGCCTCGACTTCACCGAGAACCGCCTCGACCAGCAGACCGGCACCATCCGGGCGCGTGCCGTGGTCTCGAATCCCGACCTCTTCCTCACCCCCGGCGTGTTCGGGACGATCCGCATCCCGGGCTCTCCCCGCTACCAGGGCGTGCTGGTGCCGGACGAGGCGGTCGCGACCGACCAGGACCGGCGCTTCGTCTGGGTCGTCGCCGAGGACGGCACGGCCGCGCAGCGCACCGTGCGCCCGGGGCCGCGGATCGACGGCTACCGCCTGATCCGCGAGGGCCTCAAAGGCGACGAGACGGTCGTGATCGCCGGCCTCCAGCGGGTGCGCCCCGGCGCCAAGGTCACGCCGCAGTTAAAGGAGCTGCCGCCCTCCCGCGAGGCGCCGTCGTCGCAGGCCCGGGCGCAGGTGCAGTGAGCCCCAAGAATTACCGTCGTGTCACCCTCCCAAGCCCCTCATCCTGAGGTGCCCGTGAAGCGGGCCTCGAAGGACGCACCACGCCAACGCAGCGTTGACGTCGTACGTGCTTCGAGGCTCGGCCTTCGGCCTCGCACCTCAGGATGAGGAGGTTTGGAGTCTTTCGACAGAGCAGGCCATGAAATTCGCCCATTTCTTCGTCGACCGGCCGATCTTCGCGTCGGTCCTGTCGATCGTCACGCTGCTCGTCGGCTACATCTCCTACGTCAACCTGCCGGTGGCGCAGTACCCGGAGATCGCGCCGCCGACGATCGTGGTGCGGGCGCAGTACCCAGGCGCCAACGCCGAGACGGTCGCGGCGACCGTCGCGACGCCGATCGAGCAGGAGATCAACGGCGTCGAGAACATGCTCTACATGTCCTCCTACGCCACGAGCGACGGCAACATGTCGCTCACGATCACCTTCCGGCTCGGCACCAACCTCGACCAGGCGAACGTCCTCGTCCAGAACCGGGTCTCGGTGGCGCTGCCGCGCCTGCCGGCGGAGGTGCGCAACCTCGGCGTCACGACCCGCAAGAGCTCGCCCGACCTGATGATGGTCGTGCACATGCTCTCGCCGAACGAGGCCTACGACCAGCTCTACATCTCGAACTACGCGCTCTTGCGCGTGCGCGACCAGCTCCTGCGCCTCGACGGCGTCGGCGACATCACCGTGTTCGGGGCGCGCGAGTATTCGCTGCGCGTCTGGCTCGACCCCGACAAGCTCGCGGCCTACGCGCTCTCGACCACCGACGTCGTCGCGGCGCTGCAGGAGCAGAACGTGCAGGTCGCGGGCGGCGCGCTCGGCGGCCCGCCGTCGCCGGCCGACCAGGCGTTCCAGCTCATCGTGCAGACGCAGGGGCGCTTCAACGACGTGCGCCAGTTCCGCAACGTGATCGTGAAGGCCCAAGAAGGGCGGCTCGTACGCCTCCAGGACGTGGCGCGGGTCGAGCTCGGCGCCCGCGACTACACCACGAATTCCTACCTCGACGGCAAGCCGGCGGTCGCGATCGGCGTGTTCCAGCGCCCCGGCACCAACGCGCTCGCCGCCGCCGAGAGCGTCGTCAAGACCATGGACGAGCTCAAGCGCGACTTCCCGGCCGGGCTCGAGTACACCATCGTCTACAACCCGACCGAGTTCATCGCCGAGTCCGTGCGCGAGGTCTACAAGACCCTCCTGGAGGCGGTGGTCCTCGTCGTCATCGTGATCATCATCTTTCTCCAGTCCTGGCGCACCGCGCTGATCCCGATCGTGGCGATCCCGGTGTCGCTTGTCGGCACCTTCGCCGTGATGGCGGCCTTCGGGTTCTCGCTCAATACGCTCACCCTGTTCGGCCTCGTGCTCGCCATCGGCATCGTGGTCGACGACGCGATCGTCGTGGTCGAGAACGTCGAGCGCAACATCGCCGAGGGGCTCCCGCCGCGCGAGGCCGCGCACCGCACCATGGACGAGGTCGGCACCGCGGTCGTCGCCATCGCCCTCGTGCTCTCGGCGGTGTTCATCCCGACCGCCTTCATCCCGGGCATCTCGGGGCAGTTCTACCGCCAGTTCGCGCTGACCATCGCGGCCTCGACGCTGATCTCGGCCTTCAACTCGCTGACCCTCTCGCCGGCGCTCTGCGCGCTCCTCTTGAAGCCGCATTCCGAGCACCGCCCGCGATTCTTCCTCGCCCGCTTCGGCTCGTGGGCGGCCGAGAAGTTCAACCGCGGGTTCGACCGGACCTCGCACGGCTATTCCCGCGCCGTGCATTTTCTGGTCGGGCGCAAGCTGCCGCTTCTCGCCATGCTCGTCCTCTACCTCGGCCTCGCGGGCGCGACCGGGTACGTCTCGCGGATCGTGCCGACCGGCTTCATCCCGGCCCAGGACGCCGGCTATCTGATCGCCGTCGTGCAGCTCCCGGACGGGTCGTCGCTGACCCGCACCGACGAGGTTGTGCGGCGAGCCTCCGACATCATGCTCGAGACCCCAGGCGTCGCCCATGCGGTCGCCATCGGGGGCCTGTCGGGCTCGACCTTCACCAACGCGACGAACGCCGCGGTCCTGTTCGCGCCGTTGAAGCCCTTCCCCGAGCGGGTGCGGCAGAACTTGCCCGCAGGCGCCATCGCCGGCGACCTCGTCCGGCGCATGGGGGCGATCCAGGAGGCTTTCATCATCGCGATCCCGCCGCCGCCGGTGCGCGGCCTCGGCAACGCCGGCGGCTTCCGGATGCAGGTGCAGGACCGCTCGGGCGCCGGCGTGCGCCCGCTCCTCGCCGCCGCCCAGGAGGTCATCGGGCGGGCGAACCGCGACCCGCGGCTGTCCCGCGTCTTCACCACCTTCGGAGCGAACACGCCGCAGATCTTCCTGGAGATCGACCGGGTCAAGGCGCGCATGCTCGCCGTGCCCTTGCAGAACATCTTCTCGACGCTGCAGGTCCACCTCGGCGGCGCCTACGTCAACGACTTCAACGCCTTCGGGCGCATCTACCAGGTCCGCGCCCAGGCCGCGGAGCGCTTCCGCGAGGAGCGCGAGGACATCCTGCGGCTGAAGGTGCGCAGCTCCACCGGCGCCCTCGTGCCCCTCGGCTCCCTCGTCGAGGTCACCGACACGGCGGGCCCGGACCTCGTGCAGCGCTACAACATGTATCCGTCGGTGCCGGTGCAGGGCGAGGCGGCGCGCGGCGTGTCCACGGGCACGAGCCTCGACGCCATGGAGGGGATCGCCCGCGCGGCCCTGCCCGAGGGCTTGAGCTTCGAGTGGACCGAGATCGCCTTCCAGGAGCGGGCGACCGGCAACACGGCGGTCTTCATCTTCGCGCTCTCGGTGCTATTCGTGTTCCTGGTGCTCTCGGCCCAGTACGAGAGCTGGGCGCTGCCCCTCGCCATCATCCTGATCGTGCCGATGAGCGTGCTCGCCGCTCTCCTCGGCGTCATGCTGCGCGGGCAGGACAACAACATCCTGACGCAGATCGGCCTCGTGGTGCTGGTCGGCTTGGCCGCCAAGAACGCGATCCTAATCGTCGAGTTCGCGAAGCAGGCCGAGGAGGAGGGCAAGAACCCGGTCGACGCCGTCGTCGAGGCGGCGCGCCTGCGCCTGCGGCCGATCCTGATGACCGCCTTCGCCTTTATCCTCGGCGTCGTCCCCCTCGTCATCGCGACCGGCCCCGGCGCCGAGATGCGCCAGGCGCTCGGCACCGCCGTGTTCGCGGGCATGATCGGGGTAACCTTCTTCGGCCTCTTCCTCACGCCGGTGTTCTACGTCGCGATCCGGGCCCTCGTGCTGTGGCTCGGCCGGCGCAGGGCGCCGCCGCGAACCGAGGAGCCGGAGACGGTGCCGACGCCGGCAGAGTAATGTCCTGACATTCACAAAACCGGAGTCCCCATGCGTCCTCTCCCGCAAAAATTCGGTGTCGGCCAGCCGGTGCGGCGGGTTGAGGACGTGCGGTTCGTGCGCGGGGAGGGGCATTACACGGACGACTACCGGCCGGAGGGCACGGTGCACGCCACCGTGCTGCGCAGTCCCCACGCCCACGCGCGCTTCCGTATCGGCGACCTTGCGGCGGCCCGGGCCATGCCGGGGGTGCTCCTGGTCCTGACCCACGCCGACGTGGCGCATCTCGGGGACGTGCCGTGCCTCGCGCCGGTCGAAAACAGCGACGGCTCGACGATGGCGACGCCGCCCTATCCGCTGCTCTGCCCCGACACCGTGCGCCACGTCGGCGACGCGGTCGCCTTCGTGGTCGCCGAGACCCCGTGGCAGGCCCGCGACGCCGCCGAAGCCATCGAGATCGAGTGGGAGCCCCTCGATGCGGTGGTCGGGATCGAGGGCGCAGAGCGCGCGGGCGCCGGGCCGGTGTGGCCGGAGGCGCCGGGCAACGTTGCCTTCGACACGGCGGTCGGCGACCGCGGGAAGACCGAGAAGGCCTTCGCGGCGGCCGAGCGGGTGGTGTCGCTGAGACTCGTGAACAACCGCCTCGTCACCAACTACCTCGAGCCCCGCGACTGCGTCGCCGAGTACGACGGCGGCAGCGGGCGCTGGACCATCACGCTGGGCACGCAAGGAGGACACTCGCTCAAGGACACCATCGCGGGCTGCCTCAAGGTGGAGAAGAAGCGGCTGCGGATCGTCACGCCGGACGTCGGCGGCGGCTTCGGCACCAAGGCCTTCATCTACCGCGAGTATCCCTTAAGCGCCTTCGCGGCCGAGCGGCTCAAGCGCCCGGTCAAGTGGGTGGCGGACCGCGGCGAGCACTTCGTCGGCGATACGCAGGGGCGCGACAACCTCGTCACGGCCGAGATGGCGCTCGACGGCCGCGGCAAGTTCCTGGCGATGCGGGTCGACCTCAAGGCCGACCTCGGCGCCTACCTGTCGCAGTACGGGCCCTACATCCCGGTGCTCGGCGCCAGCATGACGCCGGGGGTCTACGACATCCCGGCCGTGCACGTGCGCGTGCGCGGCTACTACACCCATACGGTCCCGGTCGACGCCTACCGCGGCGCCGGACGTCCGGAGGCGGCCTACGTGGTCGAGCGCCTCGTCGACCACGTCGCAAGGGAGATCGGCCGCGCCCCCGACGACCTGCGGCGGGCGAACTTCATCGTCCCTGAGAAGATGCCCTACAGGACCGCGACAGACCGGATCTACGACACCGGCGAGTTCGATGGCCACATGCGCCGCGCCATGGAAGCCGCCGGTTGGGCGGACTTCACGAAACGCTTGAAGGAGGCCAGAAAATCCGGGCGGATCAGAGGGATAGGGCTGGCTTCTTACATTGAGGCCTGCGCCGGCGGCGCGGCCGAGCGGGCGACGCTGCGCCTCGATCCGGACGGCGGCGTCACGATCCTGATCGGGACGCAATCCACCGGCCAGGGCCACGCCACCGCCTACGCGCAGGTCGCGGCGGAGCACCTCGGCCTCGCGTCCGACCGCATCCGCATGATCCAGGGCGACACCGACCTCGTGCGCTCCGGCGGCGGCACCGGCGGCTCGCGCTCGATCCCCGTGGGCGGCGTCTCGGTCTCGAACGCCTCGCGGCAGCTCGCCCAGAACCTCAAGGAGCTCGCCGCTGACGCCTTGGAGGCCGGCGCCGCCGACATCGAGCTTGCTGACGGCACGGCGCGCATCGCCGGCACCGACCGCGCCGTCGCCTTCGCCGACCTGGCAAAGCTCGACAAGGCGACGCCCGACCTCCTGACCACGACCGACAAGTGGACGCCGCCGGAGGCCACCTACCCGAACGGCACCCACGTCTGCGAGGTCGAGATCGACCCGCAGACCGGAGAGGTCGAGGTCGTGTCCTACGTCGTGGTCGACGATTTCGGTGTGACCCTCAATCCGCTCCTCCTCGAGGGCCAGGTCCACGGCGGCGTCGTCCAGGGCATCGGCCAGGCGCTGCACGAGCGCACGGTCTACGACGCGGACGGGCAGCTCCTCACGGCGTCCTTCATGGACTACCGCCTGCCCCGCGCCGCCGACGTGCCGGGCTTCCGGTTCGAGACCCGCAACGTTCCCTCGACCACGAACGCGCTCGGCATGAAGGGGGCGGGCGAGGCCGGCAGCATCGGCTCCTGTCCGGCGGTCATGAACGCCGTCGTCGACGCGCTTCACCGCGCCTACGGCATCCGCCACATCGACATGCCGGCGACGCCGGATCGGGTCTTTTTGGCGATCCAGGAGGCGCTCGCGGCCTCGGCGCCGCTGGAGCGGGCCTGAGGTCCAAGACGCCGATCACAGCCCGATCACAAATAGTTCAACGGCAATCGGCGAAACGATCTGTCACAACGAAGGTCTAATCCCTGAAGGCAAAACCAGAGAGGAGCCCTTGATGCTGCGCACCATGCTCTTGACCGCCGCCCTCGCCGTCGGCGCGACCGCCGTCTTGGCCCAGGGCGATCCCATCGCGACCCGCAAGCAGACCATGAAAGGGGTCGGCGACGCGACCAAGATCGGCTCGGCGATGGCGAAGGGCGAGGCTCCCTTCGACGCCGCCAAGGCCAAGGAGATCCTGGCCGTCTATGCCAACGCGGCCGACAAGATGCACAACTACTTCCCCGAGAACTCCAAGACCGGCGGCGAGACCACGGCGGCGCCGACGATCTGGCAGAACCAGGCCGAGTTCCGCAAGCGCTTCGACGACTGGGCCGCCGAGATCAAGAAGGCCTCGGCCCAGACCGACAATCTCGACAGCTTCAAGGCCGCCTTCGGCAACCTCACCAAGGCCTGCGGCGGCTGCCACGAGACCTTCCGCATCAAGAAGAGCTGATCCTTTTCTTCACCCGGGACGGCGAAAGGCGGGCCAAGGCCCGCCTTTCCCTTGCCCGCCTTCCCTTGAATAAGGACCGCAAAGGAGTTGGGATGCGCCTCGCGACCGCCGTCCTCGCCGGGCTCGCGCTCCTCGGCGCGGTCGCGTTCTGGGTCCTGACCGACCCCGGGCTCCAGCGCGCCGGCCTCGAGCCGGTGCCGGCCGGGGAGCCCGACCTCGCCAACGGGCGCACCCTGTTCTTCGCCGGCGACTGCACCTCCTGCCACTTGAGCCCCGACCAGGCGGACCGCACGCGCCTCGGCGGCGGCAAGCCCCTGCCGTCGCCGTTCGGGACCTTCTACCCGCCGAACATCTCGCCGCACGCGGACGGGATCGGCTCCTGGACCGTGGAGCAGTTCTTGCGCGCCATGCGCGGCGGCGTCTCGCCGGACGCTCGGCACTACTACCCGGCCTTCCCCTACACCGCCTACCAGCGCATGCGGCCAACGGACGTGCGCGACCTCTTCGCGTACCTGAAGACCCTGCCGGCGGTGCCCGGGCGGGTGCGCGACCACGACCTGCCGTTCCCGTTCAACGTCCGCCGCGGCCTCGGCCTGTGGAAGCTCGCCGTCCTCGACGGCAAGGTCTTCGAGCCGGACCCCGCGAAAAGCCCGAGCCTGAACCGCGGCGCTTATCTGGTCGAGGGGGCGGCGCACTGTGCCGAGTGCCACAGCCCGCGCAACGCGCTCGGCATGATCGCGGCCGACCGGCGCTTTTCCGGCGGGCCGAACCCGGAGGGCAAGGGCTGGGTCCCGAACATCACCCCCGACAAGACCGGGCTCGCCGACTGGTCGAAGGGGGACATTTCCGAGGTGCTGTCCTCGGGGCTGACGCCCGAGGGCGACAGCGTCGGCTCGAACATGACCGAGGTCGTCCGCAACACGTCGCAGCTCGCCGAGGCCGACCGCAACGCCATCGCCGAGTACGTCAAGTCGCTGCCGCCAAGGGTGGGCCGGAAGGGGCCGCAGTAAGCGCCTCTCCCGCAAGCGGGAGAGGCGATCAGTCCATCACGGCGGCCTTGAGGATGCACACCATGGTGGCGCGGCCGGGCTTGTCGCCGGTGCAGCGCACCGTATGCGGCCGGTCGCAGCGGTAGCGCAGGGTCTCGCCGGTCCTCGCCCGCTGCACGAGCCCGCCGGTCTCGACCTCGAACTCGCCCTCGAGCACGGAGAGGCATTCGACCGAGCCGCGCTGGTGGGCGTCGGACTCGAGCACGCCGCCGGGCTCGGAGCGCACGTCGTACCACTGCAGCCACTCGACGGTCTTGATCCAGCCGATGATGGCGAGCCGCATCCGGCCGTCGTCGGAGACGAGGATCGGCGTGTCGCTCCGCGTGGACTTCTCGATGAACGGCTCGTCGTCGGCGGCGGCGAGCACCCGCTCGATCGACACGTCGAGGGCCTGGGAGAGCCGCCAGATGGTGGCGAGCGTCGGGTTCGTCTCGTTGCGCTCGATCTGGCTGATGATCGACTTCGCGACGCCGGACTGCTCGGCGAGCTCGGACAGCGAGAGGTTGTAGGCCTTGCGCAGGCGCTGGATCGTCTTGCCGAGCTGGCCCGAGAGCACCTGCGCCCCCGCCTCCAGCTCCCGCTGCCGCTCCCTGCCCTCGACGCCCATTGCTCACCTATCGCCGTTTCGCAAACCGAACGAATGCTTCCGTTATATCAAACGCAGGCCGAGGGTTGAACCCCTCTCCCGGAGGGAGAGGGGCAGGGGTGAGCGACTGTCTTTTTGATCAAGCGGTTTTGGGCTGCCATGGCTGTTGATCGCGGACGATGGCGTTGAGGATGGTAAGGAGCTTTCGGGCTGTGGCCACGAGGGCGACGAGCTTGGGCTTTCCGGCTGCAACGAGGCGGTCGCGGAAGGCCTTGAGGTC
>DASVPW010000014.1:0-8452 GCA_036389455.1 Beijerinckiaceae bacterium | reverse complement strand
GCGGCAGGTCGCGGCTCTGCTTCACCTCCTGGCCGTCGAACTTCACGATCACGTCGCCGACCTCGAGGCCGGCGGGCTTCGCCGGACCCTTGTCGTCGATGCCGGCGACGAGTGCGCCGCGGGCGGACCCGAGGTTGAGCGCTTCGGCGGTGGGGTCGTCTACGTTCTGGATGCGAACGCCGAGCCAGCCGCGGCGGGTTTCGCCGAACTGGCGCAGCTGATCGATGATCGGCAGGGCCGTCGAGGCCGGGACCGCGAAGCCGATGCCGACCGAGCCGCCGGTCGGCGACAGGATCGCGGTGTTGATGCCGATCACCTCGCCGTTCATGTTGAACAGCGGCCCGCCCGAGTTGCCCTTGTTGATGGAGGCGTCGGTCTGGATGTAGTTGTCGTAGGGCCCTGACTCGATGTTGCGCCCCCGCGCCGACACGATGCCGGCCGTGACCGAGCCGCCGAGGCCGAACGGGTTGCCGATCGCGATCACCCAGTCGCCCGGGCGCATCTTGTCGGAATCGCCGAAACTGACCGCCTTCAGCGGCTTCTCCGGCTTCACGCGCAGCACCGCGAGGTCGATCTTCGTGTCCTTGCCGACGATCTCGGCCTTGAGGCGGGTGCCGTCCGAGAAGATCACGCTGATGTCGTTCGCGTCGCCGATGACGTGGTTGTTGGTGACGACGATGCCCGACGGGTCGATGACGAAGCCCGAGCCGAGGGAATTCGAGCGACGCTGGCGGGGGCTGTCGCCGCCACCGGGGCCCTGCTGGCCGCGGCGGTTGAAGAACTCCTCGAACAGGTCCTCGAACGGCGTGCCGGGCGGAAGCTGCGGCAGGGTGCGCCCGCGCGCCTCGACCGTGGTCGAGGCCGAGATGTTCACGACCGCCGGCATGATCTCCTCGGCGAGATCGGCGAAGGATTCAGGCGCGGCGCGCGCGAAAGCGTCGAGCGGAAGGAGCGTGGCCGTCAGGGCGAACACCCCGACGAAGGCCGCCATGAAGCGGTTGCCGAAGGGCGCGGACCGCGCGGGAGCGTTCACGAGAGCCATGGATTTTCCCCGGTTTGGAGCGATCTATAGATCGGCTCGGTCCTTTTTGCATTCAAGTTCGCATTCACGCCCGAATGCGGCCAAAGCGCGGCTGCGACTTATGCACCGATCTTGCGCGCCGCCCACACGATCACGATCCCGGCGACGGCCGAGGCGATCCCGACGAGGCGCATGCGGTCGCTCGGCGTGTTCGCGGCCTCGATCATGGCGCGTCTGACGCCGTCGGGAAAGGCCGCAAACAGCAAGCCCTCGACCGCAAGAGCAAGGCCGAGGGCTGCGATGAGGTCGCGCATGAGCGGAGGCTATTGCGTCGGTCCCGCCGGGGCCGGAGCTCCCCCGGATACACCAGGGCCGGCCGGGGCTCCGCCCGGCGGCGCCGCGCGGGTGCCGGCCTGGCCCCCCGAGGCCGGGCCCGGCCCGCCGAAGCCACCCTTGCCCGACGGATCGTTGAAGTAGCGGAAGAACTCCGAGGTCGGGCTCAGCACCATGCGGGTGTCGCTCTGGCGCAGGCCCGCCTCGTAGGCCTGCATCGAGCGGAAGAAGGCGAAGAAGTCCGGGTCGCGGCCGAAGGCCTCGGCGAGGATGCGGTTCTTCTCGGCGTCGCCCTGGCCGCGCGCCTCCTCGGAGCGCCGGGTCGCCTCGGCGACGATGACGGTGGCGTCGCGCTCGGCGCGGGCGCGGATCGTCGCCGCCTGCTGCTGCCCGTTGGCGCGCAGGTCCGCGGCCTCGCGCTGGCGCTCGGTCTGCATCCGCTGGTACACCGCCTGGCTGTTCGAGGCCGGCAGGTCGACGCGGGTGAGCCGCAGATCGATGATCTCGACGCCGAGGTTCTGCGCCTGCCGATTCACGTCCTCCTGGATGCGGTTCATGAGATTGCCGCGCTCGGTGCGCACGATCGCGTCCCGCGAGGCGTTCGCGAGCACGTTGCGCATCGACGAGTTCACGAAGCTCCCGAGCCGCTGGTTCGCGACCGGGACCGCCGCGACGGTCTGGTAGAACTGCAGCGGGTTCGAGATGCGGTAGCGCGCGAAGGCGTCGACCTCGAGGTTCTGCCGATCGGCCGACAGGATGGTCTGGACCGGCAGGTCGAGGTCGAGGACGCGTTTCTCGAGGGTCACCACGTTCTCGATGAACGGCAGCTTGAAATAGAGCCCCGGCTGGGTCGCGACGGTGCGGACCCGCCCAAACTGCAGCACGATCGCTTGCTGGGTCTGCTGCACGACGAAGGTCGAGGCGTAGAGGACGACGGCCGCGACGCCGAGAAGGACGAGCAGGCCGGTGCGGATGATGTGATTGTTCATCGAGCCGTCCCCTGCGGCTGAGCCTGGCCGCCGCCCTGCGGCCGGCGCTGCATCTCGTTGAGCGGCAGGTAGGGCACGACGCCCTGGCCTCCGCTCTGGTCGATGATGATCTTGTCCATGCCGCCGAGCACGCGCTCCATGGTCTCGAGGAAGATGCGCTCGCGGATCACGGCGGGCGCCTTGCGGTACTCCTCGTAGACCTGGCTGAAGCGCGCCGCCTGGCCGGTCGCCTCGGCGACGGCCTGCTCGCGGTAGGCCTCCGCCTGCTGGATTTTCTGCGCCGCCTCGCCGCGGGAGCGCGGGACGACCTGGCTCGCGAAGGTGCGGGCCTCGTTCTGGACGCGCTCGGCGTCCTGCTGGGCCGCGTTGACGTCGAAGAAGGCTTCGCGCACCTGGGCCGGCGGTTGCACCGCGATCATCTGCACGACCTCGACCACCACGCCCGACCCGTAGGCGTCGAGCGTGCCTTGGACGATGTCCTTGACCTCGGAGGCGATGCTGCTCTGCTCGGTCGTCAGGATGTTCTGGATCTGGCGCCGGCCGATGACCTCGCGCATGGCGCTCTCGGCGACCGCCTTGATCGTGCCCTCCGGGTTCTGGATGTTGAACACGAAGTCCTGGGCCCGGGCCGGGTTGACGCTCCACTGCACGTCGAAATCGATGTCGACGATGTTCTCGTCGCCGGTCAGCATCAGGCTTTCCTCGAGCACGTCGCGCGCCCGCCCCTGGGCGCCCGGACGGTAGCCGACCGGGATCGTCCGGCGCTGCCGCACGTCGGGCTTCGCCACCTGCCCGATCGGGTAGGGAAGGTTGTAGCGCAGGCCCTCGCCGGTCGAGCCGGTGTAGCGGCCGAAGATCATGTTGATGCCGACCTCGTTCGGCCGGACCGTGTAGAAGCCGGTCGCGAGCCACAGCACGAGAGCCGCGAGCACGACGACGGCGACGCTCTTGCCGCCGAACGAGGCGCCGCCCGGCATCATGGTCCGAAGCCGGTCCTGGCTGCGGCGCAGGATCTCCTCGAGATCCGGCGGGCCGCCCGATCCGCCGCCCTTCGGGCCGGAGCCCCACGGGCCGCCGCCCGATCCACCGCCCTGGCCCCAGGGGCCGCCGCCGCTTTGGTTGCTCCAAGGCATGTGCGAGCCTGTCCTTCCCCGATTCCGGTTTTGCTTCTACGACTTTAGGCGGTTGTGGGTGGTGCGGGGTCCGCCGTCAAGGCTCGCAGGTGGGGGCCCGGCCAAGCTGCGTCAACGGGATGCGGCGGAAGAGCGCCGCTCGAGATCGACGAAGGTGAAGGGGTGCTCGTCGTCCGGACCTTTCGGGCGGTCTTCACGCCTTCTTTCGCGGAAGGCCAAGCGGTCGAAGGCCGGGAACACCGTGTCGCCCTCGGGCGAGGCATGCACAAGGGTGAGGTAAAGCCGCCGCGCGAAGGGCAAGGCCAGCGCGTAGATTTCGGCGCCGCCCGCGACCGCGATCTCGGTCGCGCCCATCTCGCCGGCGAGCGCCCCGGCGCGGGCGAGGGCCTCGTCCCAATCATGGGCCACGTCCACGTCCTCGGCCGAGAAGTCCCGATCGCGGGTCAGCACGACGGTCCTGCGCCCCGGCAACGCCTTGCCGATCGAAGCGAAGGTCTTGCGGCCCATGATCATGGGCTTGCCCCAGGTGAGGTCGCGGAAGCGCCGAAGGTCCGTGCGCAGGCGCCAGATCAGCCGGTTGTCGCGCCCGATGACGCCGTTCTCGGCGACGGCGGCCACGATGGCGAGGGGGAGGTCCATGGTCCCGTCATAGGGCGTTCACGGGCCGGCGGCGAGGGCCTGAAGCGCCGCGCCCGACAGCCGGTGGACAGTCCACCCGTCGAGCGCCTCGGCGCCGAGGCGGCGGTAGAAGCCGAGCGCCGGCTCGTTCCAGTCGAGCACCGACCATTCGAGTCGCGGCAGGCCTTCGGCGGCGCAGCGCCGGGCGAGATTCGCGAACAGCGCCCGCCCGATGCCGCGGCCGCGGTGGGCGGGCCGGACGAACAGGTCCTCGAGGTAGATCCCGTGCCGGCCCCGGAAGGTCGAGAAGCTGTAGAACCACAGGGCGAAGCCGGCCGCCTCGCCGTCCCACGCGGCGATGTCGCAGAACGCGCGCGGGTTCTCCCCGAACAGCGCCGCCGCGACCATCGCCTCGTCGGCGTCGACCTCGTGCGCGAGGCGCTCGTACTCGGCGAGCTCGCGGACGAGGGCTAGGACGAGCCCGGCGTCACGGGGAGCGGCGGAGCGGAGAGCGAGCGACATCGCCAAGGAAACCTCATTGAATTCCATAGGCAGGCGTCGAACTTTCTCATATCCTAACCGGCAGTTGAACATTCCGGCGTCCAATGCCGTGCGGATAAGCATTGGAGAATTCATCGTGCGAGGAACAATTACAGGCGGCCTGCTCATGGCACTTGTCCTCGTCGGCCCGGTGGCCCTCGCCGGCAGCCTGCAGCCATCGACGACATACGAAGGAATGTGCGACGGCTCCGCCGCGACCCCGATCGGGCCGGACCTGTTCGCGGTCGCCAACGACGAGGATGCGAAGCTGCGGGTCTACCGGCGAGGCGTCTCCACGCCGCAGGGCATCATCGATCCGGAAGCCGGCCCCGAACCGCGAACCGTCGTCGACCTAGACAAATTCCTGGAGGTCGACGGCGGCGAACCGGATATCGAGGGGGCGGCGCTCCTCAAGGGAGTGACCTATTGGATCACCTCGCACGGGACCAAGAAGGACAAGAAGACGAATCAACCCGTGGCGCAGCCGGATCGCCGCCGTTTCTTCGCCCTGGAGTTCAAGAGCAACGGCTCGACCGTGACCGTCGACAGGGTAGGAAAGCCGTACGCCAACCTCGTCGAAGACCTGGCGCAGGCCGAGAAGCTCAAGAAATACAAGCTGGGCGAAGCCGCCCGGCGGCTTCCGGAAGTGCGGGACGGGCTCAACATCGAAGGGCTCGCGGCCACTCCGGAAGGACATCTCCTCATCGGCTTCCGCAACCCCGGCATCGGCGACGGAACAACGAAGAAGGCCCTGGTCGTGCGCCTCGAGAATCCGGAGGAGGTGGTCCGGAACAGCGCCAAGCCGCGCATCGGCGAGGCGAGCGAGCTCGACTTGGGCGGCCTCGGCATTCGCGACATCGAATACATGGAGACCCGCAAGAGCTACCTGGTGATCGGGGGGCCGGGTGACGATGCCGACGAGCCCTTCACCCTGTTCGAGTGGTCGGGCTTGGACCAGGACAAACCGACGAGCCTCGCTGATGTGAAGGATGCGCACGCCGAAACCGTGATCGCCCTCCCCGGCTCCCAGGAAGCCCTGGTGCTGATCGACGACGGCGACCGGGAAGGGCTCGACCCGGCTCACAAGAAAAGAGAATGCAAGAAGGTCGACGAAGCGCTGCGGCGCTTCCGGAGCTTCACGCTGAAGTTCTAGAAAGCGACGTGCGGGCGGGGGATCATCGCGTGTCTTCCGTCACACCGCGACGGGGGCGCGGATCGCGGGGTGCGGGTCGTAGCCCTCGACCGAGATGTCCTCGTAGCGGAAGTCGAGGAGGCCGCGCACGGCCGGGTTCAGGCGCAGGCGCGGCGGTGGGCGCGGGTCGCGGGAAAGCTGCAGGCGCGCCTGATCGAGGTGGTTGAGGTAGAGGTGGGCGTCCCCGAAGGTGTGGACGAAGTCGCCGGCCTGAAGACCCGTGACCTGCGCCATCATGTGGGTGAGGAGGGCGTAGGACGCGATGTTGAACGGCACGCCCAGGAAGGCGTCGGCCGAGCGCTGGTAGAGCTGGCACGACAGCCGTCCCTCGGCGACGTGGAACTGGAACAGGCAGTGGCAGGGGGCGAGCGCCATGCGGTCGAGGTCGGCCGGGTTCCAGGCCGAGACGATGAGGCGGCGCGAATCGGGGTTGCGGCGGATCTCGTCCACGACCCAGGCGATCTGGTCGACCGTGCCGCCGTCGGGCTTCTCCCAGGAGCGCCACTGCTTGCCGTAGACCGGCCCGAGGTCGCCCTCGTCGTCCGCCCACTCGTCCCAGATCGAGACCCCGTGCTCCTTGAGATACTGGACGTTGGTGTCGCCGGCGAGGAACCAGAGCAGCTCGTGCACGATCGACTTGAGGTGCAGCTTCTTCGTCGTCACGAGCGGGAAGCCTTGCGCGAGGTCGAAGCGCATCTGGTGGCCGAACACGGAGAGGGTCCCGGTCCCGGTGCGGTCGGACTTGCGCACCCCCTCGTCGAGGATGCGGCGAAGAAGGTCGTGGTAGGCGTGCATGGGCGCTCCTGCCCTCATATAGCGCGGGTGCGGGGCCGGCGTGAGCGCCCGAAAAGCGCCGTCCCCAGCTGGTAGTGGGGCCATTTCAATTATGGCAGCCGACCGCGCCTCCCGATCATGGCACGGCGGCGTCGATCCCCAGAGTTATCGACAGAGCAATTTCCGGGGCGGATGACTCCTTTTGGCACTGACTCACCCGGCCTCGGCATGTCATGGATGGCGAAACCACCGGCTAGGGGCGGGGCACGGCGGATGACCAGCACAGGCGAGACCATGGGCTTGTTTCCATTCGAGGCGGGACCACCGGACAACGGTGGCTCGTCCAACATCTTTGAGGCGCGCGCCACAGGCGTTCTACCCTATCAACGTCTCATGGCGAGGGCTCAGCGCGGGGTGATTAAGGCCCACCCGGAGATCGAGCCCGATCAATTCCAGCCGGCGAGCCTCGACCTGAGGTTAGGTCGGTATGCCTACCGCGTTCGGGCAAGCTTCCTCCCGGGCAAAAATTCCACCGTCATGGAGCGCGTGAGGGAGCTTGATGGGCTGCCGGCAATCGACCTGACGAACGGTGCAACGTTAGAGCGTGGGTGCGTCTATGTCGTCGAGCTCCTTGAGGCGGTGAGCCTGCCGAGCGACATCGTCGGGATCGCAAACCCAAAAAGCTCCACCGGGCGATTGGACATCCTCACGCGCTTGATCACCGACCGCGGGACCGCGTTCGACCTGATCGAGAGAGGCTATTCGGGCTCTCTGTTCCTTGAAGTCGCCCCGCTCTCGTTCAGTGTTGTGGCCTATACCGGCGTGAGGCTTACTCAGATCCGCCTCCATCGCCTTCGCGGTGTCGAGCCGGGGCTCCTGCCCCAGCACGTTACTGAGAAGTTGTATCGAGAGGGGCAACTCGTCGGCACGAGTGAGGAGCTGTTGCCCCTGCGCGATGGCGTGCTCGTGCCCGTTACCGTGGATCTAGAGGGCGACGGCCCAAACGCGATCGTCGGCTACAAGGCGCGGACGGACGCCAACAAGATCGACGTTACTCGCATTGGCCACTACAACCCCGAGGAATACTGGCATAAAATCCCGCGAACGAACGGACGCCTGAACCTCGACGCCAAAGAGTTCTATATCCTGGCGACCCGCGAGGACGTGGGAGTCCCGCCGACCGCTGCCGCAGAGATGGTTCCCTACGATACGCGGTCTGGCGAGTTCAGAGTCCACTACGCCGGATTCTTCGACCCGGGCTTCGGGTGGGTGAATGGCAAGGCGAAAGGGAGCAAGGCTGTCTTGGAAGTCCGCTCCTATGGCGTCTCCTTCACGCTCGAGCATGGCCAGATTATCGGGTGGCTGCGCTACTCGCCGCTCGCCAGCGGGCTTACGGAGCGGCCGTACGGGAGCGAAGGGATGCGCTCTAATTACCAGGGCCAGGGTCTTGCGCTGGCCAAGCAGTTCAAGCCCTGGCCGGCGTAGCGCGGCTCATTGCGGCCTCCCAGGCCTCTAGGATGCTAGGGCCCGCGTCGAATTGCGGCAAACCGAAATGGCCCGCTACCCCCCAGCTCTCCGACCTTCCCTTTCGGGCTCCGCCCGCCTATATTCGGAACTGCCGGCCGCAAGGCCGGCTATGGCGATAAACGAGCGTTGGAATAAACCCATCGGACCCGGGGGCGGTACCCGGCGCCTCCACCAAAGTCCAGTTGCGACGCTGGGCTTTGGCGGGGGCGAAATAGGATCGACGAGGGCGTAAAGGACGATCTTTCGCTCGGCATGGTTCCGCCGTTATCGGGCCAATGCAATAGTTGCCAACGACAACTATGCTCCGGTTGCGGTGGCCGCGTAA